>NZ_JBQKKR010000009.1:0-90573 GCF_052116665.1 Dysosmobacter sp. Sow4_B12
CTTTGATTCTACATCATTTTTTCAAAGCCCGCAATCTGATGGGTTAATTTGGTGCGCCATTTTTGCGTTGTAGTTTTCAGAAAAAGTCCTTGACAAACATTAGCAAGATTTGCCTTGTCCACAGCAACTGCAAAGGGGATAGCCAATGCAGAAGCCTTCCCACCGGCCATCTTTCCGTTTGCGGATACTGCCCTCGCCATTGGCACGCTTCTTTGCCATTATTCCTCACCTCTCCTTTCCCAGCTTTGATTACGCCCAGAAGCAGATCAAGGATCTGCTGGAGCGTGTGTTGGACATGGATGCCAGCAAGCGTTCTGTTTCCAGCAGGTTCTTGATTATTACAAGGACCCTTATCACGTAGACCCACGACCTTTTGAGTTCCAACCGCTGACAGTATCTTTTGAGATGATCGACCGAAACGCCTATGCGGAAGTCCTTTATCCGAAGAGCATCTATGACTTGATCGATTACTATCTGCGGGAGTGGGTCAGGCGGGAACAGAAGATGCGGGTCTGCAAAAATTGCGGGAAGTATTTTGCGATCACTGGGCGAACCAACGCTGAATACTGTGACCGTGTGTTTGACTCGAAGGGGCGCACCTGCAAGGATGTCGGCGCCATTGCGAAGTGGACACGGGAAAAAGATACAGACGATGTCTTCAAGGCATACCGCCGGGAATACAAAAAGCGGTTTGCCTGGACGAAGTCCGGGAAGATCCTGCCGGAGGAACTGTACGCCTGGGGTGAACGCGCCAGAGAAAAGAAGGCCGAGTGTGACAGCGGGAAGATCACGCTGGAGGAATACACGACTTGGTTAAAGGAATCGTAGTCATCATAATACATGCTCCTCAATTGTGATTTTATCACGGAGAGAACTCCCAAAACCGGCCATACTGCATTCAGAAAGAAAAAAACAAGGAGGTACTCTCATGAGACTGAAAGATAAGGTTGCGATTATCACCGGCGGCAGCCGGGGCATCGGGTTTGCTACTGCGGACAAATTTCTGAAGGAAGGCGCTACCGTCGTCCTGACTGCAAGTTCTCAGACATCGGCTGACAAGGCTGTTGCTCAGCTACAGGAAAAATATCCGGAGGCAACCGTCGCGGGAATCAGCCCCAATCTGTCCAGCTTGGACTCTGTCCGAAATGCGTTCCGTGAAGCCACTGAAAAGTATGGCTGCGTGGATATTCTGGTGAACAATGCCGGCGTGTCTGAAAGCACCCCTTTTACCGAATATACCGAGGAGACCTTTGATAAGGTCATGAATCTGAATGTGAAAGGCGTGTTCAACGCCACACGGGCGGCCAGTGAGTGCATGGTGGCCCGGGGCAAGGGCGTTATTCTCTCCACGTCCTCTATGGTCAGTATTTCTGGCCAACCCAGCGGCATTGCCTATCCCGCGTCCAAGTTCGCAGTGAATGGCCTGACGGTATCCCTGGCCCGTGAGTTGGGTCCCAAGGGTATCCGGGTCAACGCGGTGGCTCCCGGCATCACGGAGACCGACATGATGAAGGCCGTACCCAAGGAAGTGATCGAGCCGATGATCAAGCAGATCCCCCTGCGCCGTCTGGGCCAGCCGGAGGACATCGCCAATGCGTTTGTGTTCCTGGCCTCTGATGAAGCGTCCTATATCACAGGCGTGGTACTGAGTGTGGATGGTATGGCAAGAACCTAAAAAACGAACAAGGCGGCTGACACAGCCGCCTTGTTTTCAAAACGCGGAGGAATGACCATGAAGAAAATCATACCTTTTTTGATGGCCCTGCTGCTTTTGGCCGGGTGCGGAGCGCAGTCGGAGAAAAGCACCTACCGTCAGGTCAACGCAGAAGAAGCCGCCACCATGATGGAGGAGGAAAGCAGCTATATCATTCTTGATGTCCGGACTACCGAGGAATACAGCGAGAAACATATCCCCGGCGCCATCAATATCCCCAACGAGACCATCGGTGACCAGGACATCCCGGAGCTGCCAGACAAGGAGCAGCTGATCCTGGTATACTGCCGCAGCGGCAACCGCAGCAAGCAGGCGTCCGAAAAGCTGGTAAAGCTGGGCTACACAAATATCGTGGAGTTCGGAGGTATCAATGACTGGACGGGAGAAACCGTCAGCGGCGAAGCGTGACAATATCACGGAACTTGTAGAAAATTCAGGTTATCATGGAGACATCAAACAAAAGATCACAGGAGGACTTGTATATGTCTGTCATCCATATCAATAAGAGTAATTTCCAGAATGAGGTTCTGAATTCCGAGGAACCCGTCCTGCTGGACTTCTGGGCGCCCTGGTGCGGCCCCTGCCGCATGGTCACTCCCATTGTGGATGAGATCGCAGCCGAGCGCGGCGACATCAAAGTTGGCAAGGTCAATGTGGACGAGCAGCCGGAATTGGCCGCGCAGTTCGGCGTCATGAGCATCCCCACCCTGGTGGTGATGAAGGGCGGCAAACTTGTCAATAAAACGGTGGGTGCGAAGCCCAAGGCGCAGATTCTGGCCATGCTATGAGGAGGACATGGATATGGGATTTTTTGACTTTCTGAAAGGGCCCGACATTGGTGAGGGCGTCAGGGAATACAATGCAACGCCCGGCGCGGTCCTGCTGGATGTCCGAACACCGGAGGAATACCGGGAGGGCCATATCCCCGGCAGCAAGAATGTGCCTCTGCAGTCTCTTGACAAGGTGACCAGCTTCGTAAATAATCAAGATACGCCCGTGTTTGTCTACTGCCATAGCGGAGCCAGAAGCGCTCAGGCGGTCAGCGTGCTGGAGGGCATGGGGTATACCAACGTCAAAAATATCGGCGGCATCGCCGCTTATGCAGGAAAGGTGGAGCATTGATATGAAGGTTGTCATCGTAGGCGGCGTGGCAGGCGGCGCTACTGCCGCTGCCCGCATTCGCAGATTGGACGAGCAGGCGGAGATCGTGGTGTTTGAGCGGTCCGGGTTCATCTCCTACGCCAACTGCGGTCTGCCCTATTACATTGGTGGGGTCATTGAGGATCCCGAGGAGCTGACCCTCCAGACGCCGGAGAGCTTCTTCTCCCGCTTTCGGGTCTCCATGCGTGTGCGCCACGAGGTCACCGCCATCCACCCCGACAGAAAGACGGTCTCCGTGACAAATCTGGAGACTGGGGAAGAATTTGAGGAGGGCTACGACAAGCTGATCCTCTCTCCCGGTGCCAAGCCCACCCAGCCCCGGCTCCCCGGCGTGGGCCTTCACAAACTGTTCACCCTGCGCACCGTGGAGGACACGTTCCGCATCAAGGCGTACATCAGCGAAAACCATCCCAAGTCCGCTGTGCTGGCGGGCGGCGGCTTTATCAGTCTGGAGCTGGCAGAGAACCTGCGGGAGCTGGGGATGGAAGTCACCATCGTCCAGCGGCCCAAACAGCTGATGAACCCCTTCGACCCGGATATGGCAGCTTTCATCCACAGTGAAATGCGCAGGCACGGCGTGAAGCTGGCCCTGGGCCACACGGTGGAGGGCTTCGAGGAAAAGGACGGTGGCGTGGATGTGCTGCTGAAGGACGAGGCCCCCCTCCATGCCGACATGGTGGTGCTGGCCATCGGCGTTTCTCCGGATACCCACCTCGCCCAGGAAGCGGGCCTGGAGCTGGGCGTCAAGGGCAGTATCGTGGTCAATGACCGGATGGAGACCTCCGTTCCCGATATCTACGCCGTGGGCGACGCCGTGCAGGTGAAGCACTTCGTCACCGGGCAGGATGTGCTGCTCTCCCTGGCAGGCCCCGCCAACAAGCAGGGCCGCATCGCGGCGGACAACATCTGCGGCGGCGACAGCCATTATACGGGCAGCCAGGGCAGCAGCGTCATCAAGGTCTTTGCTATGACAGCGGCTTCTACCGGGGTCAATGAGACCAATGCCAGAAAAGCCGGTCTGGATGTGGACACCGTTATCCTCTCCCCCATGAGCCACGCGGGCTACTATCCCGGCGGCAAGGTCATGACCATGAAGGTGGTCTTTGAGAAGACAACCTACCGCCTGCTGGGCGCCCAGATCGTGGGCTACGAGGGCGTGGACAAGCGCATCGACGTGCTGGCTACTGCCATCCGGGCCGGGATGAAGGCCACGGAACTGAAAGACCTGGACCTGGCCTACGCGCCGCCCTATTCCTCCGCCAAGGACCCGGTGAACATGGCGGGCTTTATGATCGAGAACATCGCAAAGGGCGTCCTGAAGCAGTGGCATCTGACGGATGCGGACAGCCTCCCCCGGGACGGCAGCGTGACGCTGCTGGATACCCGCACGGTGGAGGAATTCGCCCACGGACATATCGACGGCTTTACCAACATCCCTGTGGATGAACTGCGGGAGCGGCTGGGCGAGCTGGATAAGGCCAAGCCCGTGTATGTCATCTGCCAGAGCGGCCTGCGCAGCTACATCGCCTGCCGTATTCTGGCCGGGAACGGCTTCGAGTGTTACAACTTCTCCGGCGGCTTCCGGTTCTACGACGCGGTGATGCATGACCGCTGCCTCATTGAATCGGCCACCGCCTGCGGCATGGACAAATAACAATAAGCCCCTTCTCAGATCCCACAGGAACTGAGAAGGGGGTATCTTTTAGTAAATGAGAATTCCAAGCGCGGCCGAGGCGATGATCAGCAGGATGGGCGAGAGCTTTTTCTTCTTGAAAGCACGGTATACCGCCATACAGGCAGCCAATACCACTACGATCAACAGTGCCCGGAAGTCCACCTTGGAATCTTGCGCCAGAGGAAAGCAGTTGTGCAACGTCATATAGACCCCAGTGGCCAGGATGATGCCGATCATGCAGGGCTTCAGTCCCTGCAGAACGGCCTGTGCATACTTGCTTTTCAGGATGCCGTTGAGCAGGTTCATGACCAGCAGGATCACGAAGAAAGACGGTAGCACCACCGCCAGCGTGGCGAGGACCGCGCCCCAAAAGCCGGCCTGGCTGCTGCCCACATACGTGGCCAGATTCACCATAATGGGGCCGGGGGTGCTCTCGCTGACGGCGATCATATAGCTCAATTCCTCGTCGCTGAGCCAGCCGCAGGACAGCACCACATCCCGGATGAGGGGGATGGCGCTGTATGCACCGCCGAAGGTAAAGCAGCCCACCTTCAAAAAGCCCAGAAGCAGCTCCAGATAGATCATTGCCCCGCACCGCCTCTCTGCGCGGATGCACCCTTTGCGGCAAAAACGGAAAGACTGATGATCCCTGCTGCCAGCATCAGAACGACTGAGGAGATCCGCAAGGAGAAGAGGTTGCCAAGCAGCATGATGACAAAGGCGCATCCTGCGATGATACGCGGCTGCGGCTTTTTCTTCATCTTCTTCAGCATCGTTGACCCGGCATCTAAAATCAGCAGGCTTACGCCCACTTTGATGCCCCTGCATGCTGCAGCAATCACCTGATATTCCAGAAAGTGCTCCAGGAACATGGAGATGAGATAGAGGATCACAAAAGAAGGAAGCACGATACCCAGGGTCGCCAGCACGGCGCCCGTCATGCCTGCCATCTTGTAGCCCACATAAGTGGCGCAGTTGATGGCGATGGGGCCGGGCGTGGATTCCGCCACTACGGTGAGGTCCATCATCTCATCCTGTGTCAGCCACCGCTTTTTCTCCACGCAGATATCGGTGATCACGGAGATCATGGCGTATCCGCCGCCAAAGGTAACCAGCCCTACTTTCATAAAACTGAAAAAGAGTTGAGAGAGCATCGGCAGCGGCTTACGCATGTTGCAGTTCCTCCAGTGCGGCCCCATCCGTGATCTCCACAGTTCCCCGGGCCAGCTTCACCATGCCCTCGCTCTGGAAATACCGCAGCATCCGGGTGACCACCTCCCGGGCAGTTCCCAGATGGTTGGCGATGGTCTCGTGGGTAATTTTGAGGACCTGCGTTTCTTCCAGCGTGCTTTCTTCCAGCAAAAACGCGGCCAGCCGCTTGTCAAAGCTCTTCCACATGATCTGCTCCATGAGCCACATGACCTCGGAGAACCGGGTGGCCATGATCTCATTGGTAAAATTGGATACCGGGGCGGATTCCTGCATGATGCTTTGATATATTTCTGCAGGGACGATCCATAGCTCCGTGTCCTTTTCTGCCTCGATCATCATTTCAAATTGAATGGACCGCATCATGCAGGATGCGGAGAACAGGCAGATATCCCGGTCAAACAGGCGGTAGAGGGTGATCTCCCGTCCCTCGTCGGAGAGGATGTAGGAGCGAAGCTGACCATGCCGGATCAGAAGCAGACCCGTACAATCCAGGTTTCCGTTATGAAAAACAGTCCCCTTCTTTACAGTACGGCTGATCGCGCTGCCTTTAAGTTGCTGCTGTTGTACGGAAGTCAATTTCTCCCAAACAGGAAAATAATCTTGAAACTCCATGGTGCGCCCCCTCTACTTCAGTCATACTCAGTATAAAGCCATTTGCGGCATATGTCAATTATTATAATTGACATATGCCGCAAATAAGCCTATACTGTCTTTATAGAGCAACGTACAGAAAGGAGGCATACCCTGTGCCACGGCCAAAGAAATGCAGGCGCGTGTGTGATTACCCCCAGACACTGACATTTTTGCCGGAAGACCATAAAAACAGAGAACAGGTAGTTATCCTGACGGTGGATGAGTACGAGACCATCCGCCTCATCGACAAAGAGGGACTCTCCCAGGAACAGTGCGGCGATTTTATGCAGGTGGCCCGCACCACCGTGCAGCAGATTTACGCCAGTGCCCGGAAAAAGCTGGCGGATATGCTGGTGAACGGTCTGCCTCTTAGGATCGAAGGCGGAGACTATCAGCTCTGCAACGGGGGTAATCGAGCCTTTGGATGCAGCAATTGCTATAAACAAAAATTTAACCAACAGTATGCAAAACCAAAAGGAGAACACATCATGAGAATTGCAGTTACTTACGAAAACGGAGAGATCTTTCAGCACTTCGGCCACACGGAGCAGTTCAAGGTCTACGACGTGGAAAACGGGAAGATCGTATCCTCAGAGGTGGTGGATACCAACGGCAGTGGCCACGGCGCGCTTGCAGGTGTTCTGAGCGCGCTGCATGTGGACGCACTGATCTGCGGAGGCATTGGCGGCGGCGCCCAGGCGGCGCTGGCAGCGGCAGGCATCCAGCTGTATGGCGGTGTATCCGGCGACGCGGACCAGGCGGCAGAGGCGCTGGCTGCCGGAACGCTGGCCTATAACCCCAATGTGATGTGCAGCCACCACGGAGAGCACCACCACGAGGGCAACTGCGGTGATCATGGCTGCGGCCATCACTCCTGCGGCTGAAATAAGTGATAAAGTCACGGTATTTGTGCCGTGATTTGATAAAATATGGCTAAAGGAGGCGGTGAACCCTATGAAGCAATATGTTTGCAGTATTTGCGGCTATATTTATGACGAAGCTGCCGGTGGCAGGTGGGAGGATCTTCCTGTCGATTGGAAGTGTCCCCTGTGCGGTGCGGATAAACAGCAGTTCCGTGAGAACACCGCGCAAGCCAAGCCTGCTGCCGCGCTGGACAAGCCCCATGTGGAGAATGAACTGTCCGCCATGGAAATGAGCATCATCTGCTCTAATCTGGCAAGAGGCTGCGAAAAACAGTATCTCTCCCAGCAGGCGGAGGACTTCCGAAAGCTGGCAGAGTTCTTCCGGTCCAAGGCGGAACCGGTGCAGGAAGCCAGCACCGCAAAGTTGCTGGAGCTCATCGAAAACGATCTCTCGGTGGGTTATCCTTATGGCAACGCGGTATCCGCGGAAAAGCCAGATCGGGGTGCCCTGCGGTGTCAGGTCTGGAGCGAAAAAGTCACCCGGATGCTCCAATCCCTGCTGACACGCTACAAAACCGAAGGGGAAAAGATGCTGGAGAATACCGGTGTCTGGGTCTGCACGGTCTGCGGCTTTGTCTATGTGGGCAACGCGGCTCCGGATCTTTGTCCGGTATGCAAGGTGCCCAGCCGGAAATTTGAAAAAGTGGAAGGGAGGGCTTAATGATGGCTGAAAAATACGCGGTGAGAAATCTTCGCCTGTGCACCAAGGACTGCCTGTGTCTCTATGTCTGTCCCAGCGGGGCCACGGATACAGAGAACAGCGTCATTGATCCAGAAAAGTGCATTGGATGCGGTGCCTGTGCCGAAGCCTGTCCGTCCTCGGCCATTTCTATGGTTCCCAAGACCCTTCCTGTGCAGCAGCCCAAGGAGGACAAGGTAGTGGAAGCCCTGCGGGGTCTGGTACAGAGTAAGGCTCAAGCCGAGAGCATTGCTTCTCAGCTACCAGATGCCCTGAGCGTGGCCGTGGAAAAATCCTCCCGGCTGATGGCGGAGGACCTGTGCCGGGAATCAGGCTTCATGCTCCCCCAGAGTGGCAACGCCAAGGCGTTCCTGGAGCGTATCAAAGCATAATCGTGCATCGTGTGCCACCTCCTGTCAGCGACACACATTATCGAGGTTTCTCCACTTTCAGCCATTCCTTTTACCGTTAGGTGGGAAGGGTGGCGCGTGTCTTATTGCACGGAGGCCAGCAGTAGTAGTTGATAACGTCGCGGAAATACAGGTAGTTCAGGTTGGGAGGTCCGCCCACCCAGCCGGTGACGGTGCCGGTCTGAATGGCGGTGTAGGTGTCGGAATAGGCGATGGTGGAGGTGTTGAAGCCCAGCTCCTTGGCGGGCAGCGCGAAGTTGTCCAGGCCGGGGACGCGCACGGTGGCGCCCTTGGGCTGGCCGGCCACATTGGCGTTGGTCAGCTCGGAGGCAACGCCCACGCCGGAGAAGCCCTCGCAGTAAAGCCCTTGCCGCGGGCCTTCAGAAAATCAGTGACCGCTTTCGCGACCCGGTCACAAAGCTCCTGGGGGCGGTGCATCCAATAGATATCGACGGCGACCTCCTCTTCCTCGTCCACACGGCGGACAGGGGAGTAAAAGATCTTCACATACTCTTCCTTGGTCTCAGCCGCGGCAACCACGACCCGTTTGAGCTCGTGGGATAAGCTTTCATGAATCTCTCTCCTTTTTTTGCAGCCCGGTCCTCTCAATAGAAGGCCTTGGCCTCCGTGTCAAAATACTGGTCCAGCAGGTAGGGCACATACACGCCCTTGTCCGTGACCACGCCGGAGATCAGGTGAGGCGGCACCACGTCGAAGGAGGGATAGATGGCCTTCACCTCCGGCACGGTGTTGGGGATGCCCCGGTAGGACAGCACCTGGCCGGGGTCCCGCATCTCAATGACGATGTCGCCCCTGCTCTTCTTGTCCCGGTCGGGGATGCCGGTGACATAGTAGGGCACGCCGAAGTACTTGGCCAGAATGGCGATCTGGAAGGTGCCGATCTTGTTGGCGATGTGGCCGTCCCGGGCGATGGAGTCCGCCGCCGAGGTGAACACGTCGATGTGCTCCCGCTCCATGGCGTAGGCCACCATGTTGTCGGTGATGACCGTGGTGTCAAAGCCCATCTGGGCAAAGCAGCCGGAGGTCAGCCGGGCCCCCTGCAGGTACGGCCGGGTCTCCGCGCAGAACGCCCGGAAGTCCTTGTTCTGCTTCCGGGCCGCCCGCATGACGGTGCCGATGATGGTCTCGCCGAAGCACTGGGTCAAGATGGTGCCGTTGTTGGGGATGAGCTCCGCCAGCCGGTCGCCCACGATCTGCATGGTGCTGTACCGCCGGTTTAGAGACTCCACCGTGTTTTCCACGATGGCGGCGATGGGGTCCTTCCCCTCCGCCAGGGCCTGGGCCGCCACGTCCACGCAGCGGTTGGTGATCTGGCCGTAGCGGTTGGCGGTGGTGGGCCGGGCGTGGGACAGGTCGTAGGACGCCTGCTTCAAAAAGGCGATCTGCTCCGCCTCGCCCTTGTCCCGCACCTGCCAGGCCGCCAGGGCCATGCCCATGCCCACGGCGGTGTAGGGCCCCGCGCTCTGGGTCACCATGTCCGTGATGGCCTGGGCCACCTCCCGGTAGTCCGTGCACTCCACGAACCGCACCTCCGTGGGGTAGACCCGCCGGTCCAGGATGCGGACCTTTCCCTCGTCGTACCACGCCACGTTCTCATATTGCAGCAAAAAGGGCATATCGTTGTCCATGCGTACCATACGGTTCCTCCTTGTCGGTTGATGTCACTTCATTCAGCTCAAGATCAAGCGGAAGGCGCTCACCACGCCGCTGCCATCCCGCAGGGTCTCCCGCTGCTTGATGAGGGTGATGCCCAGCTTCACCAGGGCCCGCTCCATAGGGATGCGCAGGGTGGGGTCGGTGACGGAGGAGACCTCCATGACCTTGGAGTCGCCCACGGTGCGGCGGATGATCTCCGTGCCGGCGTAGCCCAGGGAGTCCGCCCACACGCTGTCCAGATACGCCTTGCGGAAGCCGGGCGCCCGGTACAGGGAGAAGGTGACCAGCTGGTCGTACTTCTCCGCCAGCTTTTTCATGGTCAGATCACAGGTATCCCGGATGGTGCGCTCCAGGGCCTGGATGGCGCCGGTCTCCTCCGGCATGGTGAAGGCCTTGTTGGCCCAGGAGAAGAACAGGTTGCCGATGACGTTGCCGATGTCATAGCCCATGGGGCCGTAGAAGGCGAACTCGGGGTCCAGGACCCGGATGCCCTCCTCGTTGGCGAAAATGGAGCCGGAGTGCAGGTCGCCGTGGATGAGGGCCTGGGCGTTGTTCATGAAGCGCTCCCGGAGCTTGCCCACCTCGGCGTGGAGCTGCTGGTCCTCATAGAGGAACTCCCGCACAAAGTCCTCGTTCCCCGCCGTGATGATGTTGCGGCCCCGGAAGTCGTCGTAGGGCTCCGTCAGCACCAGGTCCTCGGTGATCTCGCACAGCTCGGGGTTGGTGTAGAACTTCACCCGTTTCTTTTTCTCCGCCCGGTCCAGCACCAGGTCCGTGGTGGGCAGCAGCGTGTCCGCCATGAAGGTGGAGATGTTTTCCGCCAGGTGGGGATAGACCCGGTTGGCGGCCAGCTCCTTGCGGAGGTTCTTGAAGGCGGAGACATCCTCCATGGAGGTGGCGGCCATGGTCTCATCATAATAATAGACCTCGGGCACGTAGCCGGGGGCCAGCTGGCCCTCCAGCTGGAGGATGCTGGCCTCGATCTTGTTGCGGTAGATGTCCAGGGGGCGGCCGGAGGAGCGCAGCAGCTTATCCGCCTGTTTGACGATGACGGAGTGGCCGTCCCGCTTGGACCAGATGCGGAAGACGTAGTTGATGTTTCCGTCGCCGATCTCCACGCACTCGGTCTCCTCGTCCGGCTCGAACTTGTGCAGGACCTCAACGGCGTAGCGCTTGACGTCCTCAATGCTCATCAGAAAAAATTCATGAAAATCTTTCATACTCACGGCTCCTTCATGTACTCAAAAAATTATGGAAAAATCTGCAAGCCAGTCGGCGCGTTGTGGGCGAAACCGGCGGTTTTGAAAAAGGCAGAGGAAAAATCAACACAGCGAAAAGCGCCTGCTTTTTGAGAAAGTCCTTGAAAATCAACTGGAAAATAGACAAATTTTGTTTAATTTTTCATTTTAGCTCTGTGCTGTATTGACAATTTTTGCGTGGTCAGTATATAATAGGCAGGCAAAAAACAACTGAGATTGGGGAAAGCGGTATGGTGAAGTTTGAACGCCAGAGCATCATCGAGCAGGAGCTGACCAGCCAGGGATTCATTCTCATCCCGGCCATGAGCGCGCTGCTGCAGTGCAGCGAAGAGACGATCCGGCGGGACCTGAAGGAAATGGAAAAGGCCGGGAAGCTCACCCGCACCCACGGCGGTGCTTATCTGATCGAAAAATACGACAAAAGCTACCCCACCGCCCTGCGCCAGACCTATATGCACCGGACCAAGGGGAAGATGGCGCAGCTGGCCATGCAGCACATCCGGGAAAACGATGTCATCATGCTGGACTCCAGCACCACCTGTCTGGCCCTGGCGGAAGCGCTGGCCCAGTCCAAGATGAACCTGACCATCATCACCAACTCCCTGCCCATCTGCAACCTCTGCAACGACAGCAACACCAACATCAACCTCATCTGCATCGGCGGCACCTTCCGCAGAAGGACCTCCTCCTTCACAGACTACCATACCATCGACGTGCTGGCCACCTACCACGCGGACCGGACCTTCATCAGCTGTCCGAAGGTGACCATGGAGTTCGGCCTTTCCGACAACCACCTCAGCGAGTCCCGGGTGCGGGAGTGCATGATCAAGCGGGCGGACTGCAGCTACCTCATGGTGGACCACACGAAGTTCAGCGGCAACGCCAACATTCTCTTTGACGGCCTCAAGGACATCGGGACCATCATCACAGACCAGCAGCTGTCAGACGAGTGGGAGGCTTTCGCGAAAAAGGCGGGCATTAAAATCGAATACTGCGCGGACTGACGAAGGACGAGAGCGTCCAGGCGAGCACTTCGCCTGGATGCTCTTTTTTTACTTCCGTGTCACAGCGGCTGGTCCGGGTCCCACGCAAAGGGAGGGTAGGGGACCTCCTCCGGACACCAGACGGAGCCGTTCATCATGGCCTCCTCCATCTGGCGGAGCAGGTCCAGTGAGCCCTGGTGATGGCCGCCGTCATAAGGCGTGTCCAGCCAGACGCGGACGATCTCCAGCGCCTGCCAGCGGCCCAGCATCTGTCCCCCCAGGCACAGGATGTTGGGGTCGCTGCCGATCTCGGCCAGCGCCTCGCCGTAAGCGGCACGGGTGGAAATCTTACGCATGGGCGGAAACCTCCTTTTCAGCGTTCATGACCAGTGCATCCAATTCCGCGGCGGCACGGAGGTACTGCTCCGTGTTGGGGTCGTTGCCGTGCCACTCGGCGGAGTTTTCCATAAAGGACACGCCCTTGCCCTTCACCGTGTGAGCGATGACCATGGTGGGCTTGCCCTTGCAGGCCCGGGCAGCGTCAAAGGCCTTGGCGATATCCGCCGCGTCGTGGCCGTCGCAGTGGACCACGTTCCAGCCGAAGTCCTCAAACTTTCGGTCGATGGGGTAGGGGGACATGATCTCCTCGATGGTGCCGTCGATCTGGATGTTGTTGTCCACGATGGCGCAGAGGTTGTCCAGGCCGAAGTTGCCCGCCGCCATGGCGGCCTCCCAGACCTGGCCCTCCTGGATCTCGCCGTCACCCAGGACGGCGTACACCCGGTAGTCCCTGCTGTCCAGCTTTCCGGCCAGCGCCATGCCCACCGCGGCGGAGATGCCCTGGACGAGACTGCCTGTGGACATATCCACACCTTTTACATAATGCATCTCCGCGTGGCCGGACATGTGTCCGTCCAACCGGTGGAAGGACTTCAGCTCCTCCTGGGGGAAGTAGCCCCGGAAGGCCAGCGCGGAGTAAAGGGCAGGGGTGCAGTGGCCCTTGCTGAGCACGAACCGGTCCCGGTCAGGTTCAGCAGGCGCCGCGGGATCGATGCGCATTTCATGGAACTACAGCACCGCCAGCAGCTCGCAGATGGAGAACGACCCGCCGAGGTGGCCGGAGGTCGCACGGTAGACCATTTCCAACGCGCCGCGTCGAATTCGGGCAGAAATCAACATCAACTCAGCGGTCTCCCGGGTGGATAGCTTGTTTTCCATGGCATTACCTCCCTAATTATGCAAAATTTGGCCGGTATCTTTAGTTCCAATTATATATATCCGGTGGAAAAAATCAAACATTTATGTGCAATTTACTTAAATTTGAGAAATTCAACAAAAATCAACAGCTTTCGCTGTCCTGCGCGGTAAGAATTTCAAGGAGGAAAACACGACGAAAAGAGTATCTGCACTTCTTCTTACCCTTCTGATGACATTTACCCTGGTCGCCTGCGGCAACAAGTCTACCGGCGGCGATACCGCAAAGCCTTCCGAAACGCCTGCTGCTTCCGGTGACACGATCAAGATCGGTTACGTCTCCGACCTGACCGGCGCCACCGCCCTGTGGGGCACTGCCGGACAGTACGGCGCCGAGATGGCCATTCAGGAAGTCAACGAGGCCGGCGGCGTCCTGGGCGGCAAGATGCTGGAGCTGGTCCCCATGGACGGCAAGGGCGAGCCCGCTGACTCTGTTTCCGCCTTTAAGAACCTGGTGGAGGTCCAGCACATCGTCGCATCCATCGGCACGAACTTCTCTTCCTGCAACATCCCCATGGCCTCCGTCGCCGACGAGGTGAAGGTCCCCATTCTGGGCACCGCCGCTTCCAACGAGTTGGTCACCGTGGATGAAAACGGCAAGCTGCATCCCTATTCCTTCCGTATGTGCTTCATCGACTTCTACCTGGGCACCGTGGTGGGCAACTACGCCTAAGGAAGGGAGGCTTGCTTTATGATTGAGTTATTCAACAGTATAAACAATGCTTTCTGTGGGATTTTGGGCATCAACTCCTACCTGCAGGGCGTCATCGTTATGACATGCATCAACGTCATCGCGGTTTTGGGCATGTCGGTACTGACGGGCTTTACCCGCCTGTTCTCCTTCGGCAACGCGGGCTTCATGTGTGGGAAAGCTAAAAACAATCTGAAAACGCCGCCAAAAATTCCCAACGATCCTTAAAAAAACACCGGAGAGGAAAAATTCCTCTCCGGCGCGGACAAAAACGTCTCAGATCTCCTTCAGATGCTCCATGTTCTGGCGGACGCCGTCGCAGCAGGCGTGGAACCGGGCCAGCTCCTCGTCGGTGAGGGGCAGCTCCACCACCTGCTCCACGCCGTTTTTGCCGATGACGCAGGGCACGCCCACGAACAGGCCCTCCTCGCCGTACTCGCCCCGCAGCTCAGCGCTGGCGGGCATGACGGCTTTTTCGTCGTGAAGGACGATGTGGACCATGCGGGCGGCGGTGGCGGCGATGCCGTACTCCGTGCAGAACTTGCCGGCGAAGGTCACCCAGCCGCCGCCGATGGACTCCTTCTGCAGGGCGTCCCGGTCAAAGCGGAAGCGCTCGTCGGTCTTGGCCCACTGGTCCAGGGGCATGCCCCGGAAGCTGACGCAGGACCAGGGCGCGAACTGGTCGTTGCCGTGCTCGCCCATCATGTAGCAGGTGATGGACTTGTGGTCGATGCCGGTCTGGCGGGCCAGGGCGGAGAGCAGGCGGGAGGTGTCCAGGCCGGTGCCGGTGCCGAACACGCGGCCCCGGGGCAGGCCCAGGCCCATGGCGATCTCCCGGGTGACGATGTCGCAGGGGTTGGTGATGTTCACCACCACGCCGTCAAAGCCGCTGGCCTTGATCTTCTCCACATAGCCCCGGACGGCGGGGATGGTGAAGTCCATCTCCGTGACCCGGTTGTGGGTGCCCCGCAGCAGGTCGATCTTGCCCACGCTGTTGACAATGACGTCGCAGTCTCCCAGGTCGGAGAAGTCTCCGGCGTTCACCGTGACGCGGTGGGGCAGGTACGCGGCGGCGTCCCGCAGGTCCTGGACCTCGCTGGCCACCTTCTGCTGGTTCATATCCACCAGCACCAGCTCGTCCGCGATGCCCTCCATAGCCAGGGTATAGGCCACGTGGGCGCCCACATGGCCAATGCCCACAACACCGACTTTTCTTGTTTTCATACTGATTGCCTCCTATAAATTCATAAAATATAAAGCTTGCGCACATTCATCCAGGGGGGACGGCGTCCCCCCTGGATTCCGTTTACATACCGAAGTTCGGGAACAGCACCAGCGTATACACCATGGCCAGGACCATGTACTCCGCCAGGATGATGCCGAAGGCCACCAGGGTCCTGCGCATGACCTTGTTCTCGTTGCCCACCTCGCCCACGGTGGCGCAGGCGGCCACGGTGTTGTTGGGGCAGATGAGGTTGCCCAGGGAGGCGCCGGCGTTCTGGCCGGCAAACACGGTGATGGGGTTCATGCCCAGCGCCGCGGCGGCCTCCGTGTGCATGCCGGCGAACATGATGTTGGAGCCCAGGCCCGTGCCGGTGATAAAGGAGCCCAGAGAGCCGATGAGCACCGCGGCGGCGGGATAGAGGGTGCCGGCCAGGGCGGCGATGTCGCCGGCGATGAGGCTCATCATGCCGGTGGTGGCGGACTGCATGATATAGGCCATCACCAGCAGGCTGCCCATGGTGATGAGGACGGGAACGACATTGCGGGCGGTCATACGGAAAATCTCAAAGAGCTCATCCTTCTTCACCCGCAGGGTGGCGGCGCCCAGCAGGCCGCAGAGCATGATGACGCAGTCCACCCAGAAGATATAGCCAAAGGTGCACAGGAAGGCAAAGCCGGTCTTGGGCCAGATGGCGGGCACGCCGTAGCGGACGATGGGCAGCAGGAACAGCATGTAGATATAGGGAGACATGGCCCGGAACGCACCGTAGCGCTGCTTGGCCTCCCGAGGTGCCGTGTACTTGAAATCGTCGGGGGTGCGGATGGGAACCACCTTCACAAACAGCACGGACAGCAGGATGGAGATGAGGCCGGTGCCCATGGAGGTGACCTCGGGACCGACAAAGTTGCTGAGGAGGAACATGACGGCGCCGGTGGTGACGCCGGCATAGCACAGATAGGGGACGATGCCCTTGAAGCCCTTGCGGCCGAAGGCCAGAGCCACCATGATGAAGGGGATGATGAGGACGCCGAACATGTGGATACGGCCCACCATGGCGGAGTTGAGGGCGTTGGTGGAGATACCGGCCTCCACCAGGGAGGCGCCGCCGTTGATGGTGGTCAGGCCCGCGCCGCCCCAGGAGCAGGGCGTGGCGTCGCCCAACAGGGCCACGGCGATGGCGGTGATGGGGTCAAAGCCCAGGGCCACCAGGAAGGGGGCGGCGATGGCGGCGGGAGCGCCGGCGCCGGCGGCGCCCTCCAGGAAGATCGGCACCATCATACCCACGATGATGAGCTGGACCCGGCGGTCCTGGCCGCTGACGCGGGCCACGGTGTTCTTCACATCCTCAATGGCGCCGGTGCGCTTGAGGGTGTTGAGGATGACAAAGGCGCCGAAGACCATGAACACGATCTTCAAGCCCTCCTTGATGCCCTTCCACAGCAGGGCGTCGATGACGGCCACATTTTCCTTAAAGGCCAGGCCGGTGACATTGAAGTAGGTGAACGCCAGCACCATGGTCCACACCAGGGCCACGGGCGCCACCTTCATGGCGGGCTTTTTAAAAGCCAGGATGCCGGCCAGCACGATGACGATGGGGCTGACGGCCATGATGAAATTTACGAATCCCATAGTAAAATCCTCTCTCTTTTCTTGGTTTGCTTTATACAAAAAAGAGAGGGTCCCGTCCAAAAGACGGGACCCTCTTCCTTCGTATACGGTACGTTACAGCAGGCAGGGGTGCGGGTCTTTCGGACAAGCGGCGGCAGCGCGCAAAATCAGGCACAGGGCCAGCAGGACCAGCAGCAGGGACAGGCTCAAAATGCCCAGCAAGCCGATCAAGGCAACAAAAATGGACGCCAGCAAAGCGGCGTCCATGGTAATGGCGATACGGGCGTTTGCGCGCTGGCGGGCGGCGCCATGGCAGGAGGAAGCGTCCGCAGCGGCGGCTGCGGCGGTCGTATTCACAGTGCGGCGGCACATAGCAAACACGGCTGTTTTCCTCCTTTGGAAAAGTCTGTATCCATAAAATACGAGCCTCGCGGGCAAAAGTCAACAAAAATCAGCGGCCTTAAATTTTTTTCGTAACGTCCGCAGATTTTTCGATGGCCGGCTATCGTTTTTTCTGTTTAAAGCGCACAATACGCGGGACGGACACACAAAGGTATCCGCCCCGCGCACAGTGCTCACGCTTTTTTCCGGAACAGGCGGTCCGCCGCCAGGCACAGCGCCACGGTCAGCGCCATGTCCACCAGGGTGTAGCCCACCAGAATGTCCACCCGCATCAGCGCCCGGTAGGCGGCAAAGCCCACCAGCCAGATGACCAGGTTCCGCACATCGGCCTCCACGCCGGAGCGGTCCCGCTTCAGCAGGAAGTGGTCCGCGATCTGAATGGCGATCATGGGGGCGAACACGGAGCCGATGAGGTAGAGGAAGTCCGTGATGTCGTCCATGGGGAACAGCATGGCTCCCAGAATGCCGATGGCCGTCACGGCGATGGCGGTCTTGCGGCCGTCCAGCTTTTTCCACAGGGATTCCGCGGAAATGCCGGCGGACCAGGCGTCCAGGAAGGTGGTGGTGACGGTGGAGAGGATCAGGATCACCAGGGCCGCCACGCCCAGGCCCGCCTTCACCATGATCTGGGCGATGTCGGACTCTCCGGTGTACAACGCGGCGCCCATACCGATGACATACATCCAGCAGGACACCAGGCCGTAGACCACCACGCTGCACAATGTGGCCTGGGCGGGCTTTTCCGCCTCCCGGGTATAGTCGCTGATGAGGGGCAGCCAGCTCAAGGGCATGGCCACCGCCAGCTCCACCGCGGCGCCGAAGCTCATGGCCTCTTCCTCCACAGCCCCGGGGGCGGCGCCGGAGAAGAAAATGACCTTGCACAGCTCCATGGTCAACAGCAGCAGCAGTGCCATGGCCACCTTGTTGAGCCAGCCTAGGTTGGTGATGCCCACGGCGATCCACAAAATGATGAGCCCGCCGATGACCAGGCACCACACCCAAGCCCCCACGGGGAAGATGCCCCCTACCGCCAGGGCGCCGTCATAGATCATGATGGCGGTCCAACCCACCAGCTGCAGCACGTTCAGCGCGGCAAACAGCATGCCGCCCCGGCTGCCGAAGCTCAGCTTCACCGTCTCCATGGCGCTTAAGCCGGTGCGGCCGCCGATGAGGCCCGCCAGATACATCATGGCGCCGCCGATCACATGGCCGAGGAGGATGGCCGCCATGCCCAGGGCCATGCCCAGGGAGGCGAAGTACGTGCCGGTGAGGATCTCCGCCAGGGAGACGCCCGCGCCGAACCAGATAAGGCCGTTTTGGGCCACTGTCGTCTTTTTCATATCCGCGCCTTTCCGCGGGGAGCCGGGTACTTTTCCTCCCACGCCATATCCCAGAAGGATGCCTCGTACCGGGAGCAGGCAGTAAAAATCTCCTCCAGATACCGCAGCTGCTCCTCCGTATAATCCACCGTCAGCCGCTCGATCATCTCCATCAGCAGCACGTTGTTGTGGGTATACCGCTCAGTGATATAGCCCCGCACCCATCTGCCGTAAAAGGGATGGTCGGGCGCGGACGGATTCTCCTCCACCATTTTGCGGGCAATGACCTCATAGCTGTAAGCGCAGGAGAAAATGGCTGTCAGCACCTCGGCCTCGCCGCCCTTGTAGGCCACGCTGAGCATATAAGAGGTGTAGGAGCGGTTATCCTGGGCAATGGGCGTGTTGTCCAGTTCCTCCCGGGTGATGCCGAACACGCCCATATAGCCGTTGTGCACATTGACCTCGCCGTCAAGGATGGCCTGAATGTACTTGGCGAACATCTTCATGGTCTCCACGCTCTTGCTCTTGGCGACACCCACGGCAAAAACCTTGGTATAATCCATGAGATACCAGTAGTCTTGAATGATGTAACGGCGGAATTTCTCCCGGTCCAGCGTGCCGTTCTTGATCCCCTGGACAAAGGGATGCTCATGGTAGCCGGCCCAGATGTCCTCCGTGGCCTTCAGCAATCTTTCAACCGTACTCATACCGTTCCCTCCTTTCGCCGCAGCGTTCTGCGCATGAGTCCTATGGGGAGGAGCAAGACGATCAGAATGCTCAGCACCCCCTCCGGCAGTCTGGAGGACAGGTTGTAGGCAAGGCTGTATCCCCATGCCCCCCAGCCGTCCCACGCGTTTTGGGAATAGAAGATGACGCCGCTGAGCACATGGCCGCAGCACCGGATGAAAACGGCCAGCGCCATGCCGCAGAGCATCTTCCAGCGTTTATCCGTCCCAAAGACGCCGGCATACCCCAGGCAGGAGAAGCACACCAGCTGCTGCACAAAAATCTGCGCCCAGTGGACCGCCTGCCAGCCGGGGATCAGGATCATCACCAGGATGCCGCAAACCCAGCCCGTCATCATGGCCAGCCGGTAATCATAAACCAGCGCCAGCAGCATCAGAGGGATCCAGGAGCCGCAGGTGATATTGGAGCCGGTAGGCAGCGGGATCCGAATGGATGCCAGCACCAATGTCAGCGCGCAGACCACACCGCCCAGGCACAGCGCTCTGGCGTCCAGCTTCACGCCCCGGCAGAGCCATATGGTCGTCAGCAGATAGACGATCGCAAAAACAGCGGTAATGATGGGAGAGATCATGCCTGGAACTCTCCCTTCAAGTCAAACATGTGGTTCATGGGACCCCGGCCCTTGCCCAGGTCCAGCATGGCGGCCAGCGCTCCGGAGATGTACGCCTTGGCCCGCTCCACCGCCGCGTCCAGCTCCATGCCCTTGGCCAGGTTGGAGGCAATGGCGCTGGAGAGGGTGCAGCCGGTGCCGTGGGTGTTGGGATTGTCGATGCGCCGGCCATTGAACCAGCGGCCCTTGCCGTCCTTCCACAGCAGGTCGTTGGCGTCGTTCAGGTCGTGTCCGCCCTTGCACAGCACGGCACAGCCGTACTTTTCGCAGATGGTCCGGGCAGCGGTCTCCATGTCGGCGGGGCTTTCGATCTTCATGTCCGCCAAAATCTCCGCCTCCGGGATGTTGGGCGTCAGTACCTCCGCCAGGGGCAGCAGCCGCTCCTTCAGCACCTCGATGGCATCAGAGCGCAGGAGCTTGGCGCCGGAGGTGGCCACCATCACCGGGTCCACCACGACGTGGCGGGCGCCGTACTGGCGGAGCTTGTCCGCGATGACGGTGATGAGCTCCGCGGAGGAGACCATGCCGATCTTCACCGCGTCGGGGAAGATGTCCGTGAACACCGCGTCCAGCTCCTTTTCCAAAAAGGCGGGCGTGGCTTCCAAAATGTCTGTGACGCCGGTGGTGTTCTGGGCGGTCAGGGCCGTGATGGCGCTCATGGCGAATACGCCGTTTGCCGTCATGGTCTTGATGTCTGCCTGGATACCGGCGCCTCCGCTGGAATCGCTTCCGGCGATCGTCAATGCTGTTTTCATGTTTTTGCTTCCTTTCTGCATTGAAGTTTTATAACGCGGCGAAAGGTGGTGCCCCCGGTCCGCCGCCAAGAAACGGCTATGCCGTATCTTTCTCTTTACGGGCGGGCGATCTTTTGGGACAGCCGCAGCATCTCCTCCGCCGCCGCCTTCACGTCCGGCTGGGCGAACAGGGCGGAGACCACCGCCACGCCGGCCAGACCGCAGCCGGCCAGCTCCAGGATGTTGTCCCGGCTGATGCCGCCGATGGCCACCACCGGGATGTCCACGGCGGCGGTGACGGCGCGGATGGTGTCCCGGGAAATGGGCTTGGCGTCGGTCTTGGTGCCGGTGACGAAGGCGGCCCCCACCCCCAGATAGTCAGCCCCCGCCGCCTGGGCGGCCCGGGCCTCCTCCGCGTTGTGGGCGGACACGCCGATGATCTTGTCCGGTCCCAGCAGCTGCCGGGCCCGGCCGGCGGCCAGGTCCTCCTGGCCCACATGGACGCCGTCGGCCCCGGTCTTCACGGCGATGTCCACATTGTCGTTGATGATGCTGACGACGCCCGCCTCCCGGCACAATGCCACGAACCGCTCCGCCTCCGCCAGGAAGGCGTCCTCCGCCAGGTGCTTTTCCCGCAGCTGCACCACGGCGGCGCCGCCGGCAATGGCGGCGCGGACCTGGTCCCAGAAGGCCTCCTCATCCGCCGCCCAGGCCCGGTCCGTCACGGCGTAGAGCCGCATCTGCTCTGCATGAAGTTTCATGTCGTTTTCCTCCCGACTGCAAAAAAATCCGCGGACACACCAAATCCGGTCCGTCCGCGGCAAGCGCCTCTTCTCTCCCTACGTTGGCATGATCCAAATCAGGTCTCGGGTAAAAACCTCAGCGGTTTACTCTCAGCCCGCGCCAGCGGACTCCCCGTCTATATTTTCGTTTATCATACGCTTCTTTTTCGCGGTTTTCAACCCTCTTGACAAACTTTTATCAAGATGGCATAATAACGGCGAAAACAGGGGAGCCGAAAGGCTGAGAGGAAGCGTCGCTTCGACCCTTTTACCTGATGTGGGTAATGCCACCGTAGGAAGCATCACGGGATACCGGACGGCGGGCACCACCAGGCGCCCGCTGTTTTTGACTTCTTTTGGGAAAGGATGTGTGTCGGGGAAAGTAAAACCGGCGACCCGGTCCTCCGGGAGCGGGCAGAGGGGGAGCGCCCTGTGCCCGGGCCAACTGCAAGCAGCGATGGGAAGCCGTGTTCCGGCGTGAGAGGAGACCAGCAAGTCTCGACCGAATTTTCCGTGCGGGGAGCGTTCTGCCTCCCTGCGGCCTTGCCGTGCAAGGGGAAAACGCTGCTGTTTTCTCCCTGCGTACATCTTTTAAAAAAGGAGTTTTTTCTATGAAAACAAGAACCTTTGTCAAAACACTGGCCCTGGCCAGCGTCCTCACCGCCGTGGCCGTGGTGGGCAGCGCCTTTTCCTTCCCGGTGTTCGGCAGCAAGTGCGCCCCCGTGCAGCACATGGTGAACATCCTGTGCGCCGTGTTCCTGGGGCCGGGCTTCGGCGTGGCCGCCGCCTTTGTGGCCAGCCTGCTGCGCAACCTCATGGGCCTTGGCAGCCTGCTGGCCTTCCCCGGCAGCATGTGCGGCGCCCTGCTGTGCGGCCTGGTCTACAAGAAAACGAAGAACCTGCCCCTCACTCTGGTGGGGGAGGTGTTCGGCACCGGCATCATCGGCGGCCTGCTGTCCTGGCCCGTGGCCATTTTGTTCATGGGCAAGAGCGCCGGTGACATCGCCTTCTACGCCTACGTGGTGCCCTTCCTGGTCTCCACCGTGGGCGGGTCCGTTCTGGCGGGCATTCTGGTGTTCTCCCTGGAAAAGAGCGGCGCTCTGAAGTCCATGCGCGCCGCCATGGAACAATAAGCAAGAGGGTTGTTTTTATGAACGTTTCCCGTCTGGAGGAGGTCCGCCGCCGGCGGCCCCTCATCCACTGCGTGTCCAATATCGTCTCCGCCAACGACTGCGCCAACCTGGCCCTGGCGGTGGGCGCCAGCCCCATGATGGCCCAGGCGCCGGAGGAGATGGCGGACATCACCGCCATCTCCGATGCCACGGTGCTCAATACCGGCACGCCGGACGCCGCCAAGTTCGATGCCTGCCGCGTCTGCGGCCGGGAGGCGGCGGCGCTTGGCCGGCCGGTGGTACTGGACCCGGTGGGGGTAGGCGCCTCGCCCTGGCGGCTGGAGAACATCCGCCGCTTGCTGGCGGAGGGCTCTCCCGCCATGGTGCGGGTGAACCTGGGGGAGGCCCAGGCCCTGCTGCGGCTGCGCAGCCAGGAGCAGGGAGTGGACAGCCCCGCTGCCGCCGCCCGGGCGGAGCGGCTGCGCTGCGCCGCCGCTCTGGCAAGGGACCTGCATACCGCCGTGCTACTGTCGGGGCCGGAGGACATCGTCACCGACGGCGCCGCCGCCTGGTGCTGCACCGGCGGCAGCGGCCGCATGGCCCAGGTCACCGGCACAGGCTGCATGCTCTCCGTGCTGTGCGGCGTGTTCGCCGCTGTGGAGCCGGACCCCCTGGCCGCCGCCCTGCTGGCCTCGGCCTTCTGGAAGGTGTGCTCCCGCCGGGCGGACCGCGCGGCGGGGGAGAAGGGAAGCGGCAGCTTCCGCGCGGCGCTGCTGGACGCCGCCGGCGCCTTGACGGGAGCGGACCTGGAGCGGGAAGCGGCAGTCATTCCTCTTTCTCTTTAAAACGAAACGCGGGAGCCGGTCTGGCTCCCGCGTCAGTCTGTCAAAAATTCTTTTCGACAGACTGAGCAAGTTTTTCAGAACTTAAAAAGTTCTGAAAAACTTAAATTTTAAACGAAAGACACCCCTCCTGGGTTTCTTTCGTAACTATCTTCCTTCCTGTTTTCCGGACGGAGGCGAGCACCGTCTCCTTGTCCCAGGGGGACAGGGTCCGCAGGTCCAGCACCTCCGCGTCGATACCCTCCGCGGCCAGGGTCTTGGCCGCCTCCAACGCCCGGTTCACCATGACGCCGTACACCACCAGCGTCACATCCCGGCCCTCCCGGGCCACCCGGGCCTTGCCGAAGGGGATGGGGCTGTCGTCGTCAGGCACCTCGCCCTCGGTTTTGAACAGGGTCTTGTGCTCCAGGAACATGACGGGGTTGTCGTTGCGGATGGCTGTCCGCAGCAGGCCCCGGCCCTCCGCCGGGCAGGAGGGAACCACCACCTGCAGCCCCGGCACATGGGCGAACCACGCCTCCAGGCAGTCGGTGTGGTGGGCGCCCTGCATTTTCACGATGCCGTCGGGGCAGCGGATGACCATGTGGACCTTGCCCAGGCCGCCGCCATATTGGCGGACTCGTGGAAGGTGCCCCGATTGCAGGCCCCGTCCCCGAAAAACACCACCGCCACAGCGTCGCTGCCCTGTAAGCGGGCCGCCAGGCCGAAGCCGCCGCCCACGATGCCGTTGGCGCCCAGCATGCCGATGCTGAAGTCAGCGATGTGCTGGGAGCCGCCCTTGCCCCGGCAGCAGCCGGTGGCTTTTCCGTACAGCTCCGCCATCATGGGCTTGAGGTCCGCGCCCTTGGCGATGGTGTGGCCGTGGCCCCGGTGGGTGCTCTCGATATAATCCGTCTTTTCCAGGCAGGCGCATACGCCGGTGGCCACGGCCTCCTCGCCCACATACAGGTGGACGTGCCCAGGATCTCCTCGGATTCCCGGGCACGCTTGGCCTCCAGCTCAAATTTGCGGATCTTCACCATGGTCTCATAGTGCCGCGGCAGTTCCTCTTTTGAAAACATCCGCCAGCCGCCTCCTTCACGGTCTCACAGGACACTTGGTCCCAAATAATTCATGCATTTAAAGTGCCATTGTGCTTTTGATTTTGCAACGGTTTTTGCCCATATCCGCAAAAAACCATAAATATGCGCAAGGTTTTCCGCATTTTTTATCCTGCTTGCCGCTGTGGGCGCAAGCCGGGGCGGCATATTTTCCACCTCCGGCGCATAGGTTGTCCCAGGAGGTGAGGCCCATGAAGTCAGCGGCGCTGCGGGACATCCTGCGGCGGCTGGAGGCGGCGGCCCTGGCGGCGGGAGTGGTGTGGGCCGTGGCCGTCACCGCCGGCAGCGACACGGCGGCCGGCGCGTGGCAGGCCCTGCGGGAAGCCGCGCCGGTGGAGGCGCTGCGCTGGGAGCTGGGGGACCTGCGCCCGGCGGACAGCCTGTCCCCGGCGGCGGTCATGACCATCGGGGAATCGCCCTTGCTGCTGGCGGCCCGGCCCGCCGTGGCGGAGCTTTGGTCCACGGAGCAGGGAGCGCCGGAAGAACCCGCTGCCGACAGCGAACCGCCCCAGGAGACCGTGCCGGTGGAGGAGACGCCCCTGGCGGCGCCGGACGCCCCGGACAACGGCGTGGCCGCCCGGACCCTGGTGCCCACGGACCCCTCCGGCTACACCGTGTCCGGCCGGGTGTACATCAGCAATTCCACCGATCATGCCGTGGATGTCACGGCCCTGGCGGAGCCCTTCTCGGCGGAGCTCACCGGAGACCCCGGCCCCCAGGTCCTCATCCTCCACACCCACGGCAGCGAGGCCTACACCCCCGCCGACGGCAGCGGCGTCGTCTGGTCCGGGGACCACCGCACCACCGACGCCCGCTACAACGTGGTGCGGGTGGGGGACGTCATCGCGGACACGTTGAGCCAGGCGGGCATCTCCGTCCTCCACGACCGGACACTGTACGACTATCCCTCCTATTCCGGAGCCTACGACCGCTCTCTCGCGGCCATTCACAGCTACCTGGCCCAGTATCCCTCCATCCACTTCATTCTGGACGTCCACCGGGACGCCATCGAGGACGGCCAGGGCAACGAGTACAAGGTGGTCTCCGCCGTGGAGGGGGAGGGCACCGCCGCCCAGATGACCCTGGTGGTGGGCAGCGACGGCAGCGGCCTCACCCACCCCAACTGGATGGAGAACCTAAAACTGGCGGCGGCGCTGCAGGAGGACCTGCTCACGGAATATCCCACCCTCATGAGGCCCATCCTGCTGCGCAACTCCCGCTACAACCAGCACGCCACCGCCGGCAGCCTGCTTTTGGAGGTGGGCGCCGCCGGCAACTCCCCGGAGGAGGCCGCCCTGGCGGCCCGGCTCTTTGCGGAGCGGATGGCGCAGGTACTGGAGAGCCGCAGCAAATAGCTGTGAAAAAGCCGTCTGCGTTTCAGCGCAGGCGGCTTTTCGGCAACAAAAAACAGCCCGTCCTTTTGGACAGGCTGTTTCAAGCATGAGCAGCTGCTTTTAGTCGGTGACGTAGGGCAGCAGAGCGATCTGACGGGCACGCTTGATGGCCTCGGTCAGCTGACGCTGATGCATGGCGCAGGTGCCGGTGGTTCTGCGGGGCAGAATCTTGGAACGCTCAGAGACAAAACGACGCAGCTTGGCGGCGTCCTTGTAATCGATGGACTCGCACTTGTCAGCGCAGAACTGGCAAACCTTGCGGCGCTTGCCGCGCATGGGACGAGCGGGTCTCGCTTCACGATCAAAAGCCATGAAATGGTTCCTCCTTTATTAAGATCAGAACGGCAGTTCGCCGTCCTCCTCGCCGATCTCGGCGAAATCGGAATGGCTGTCCATGGGAGCCGCGGCGCCTCGGCCGCCGCCCATGGGCGCGCTGTAAGAGGGCGCACCGTACGCGGGCGCTCCGCCGTACTCGCCGGCGCCGTCCCGCTTGGAGTCGCCGAAATAGATGTTGTCGGCAACGATCTCGGTGGCGACGCGCTTGCCGCCCTCCCGGTCCGTCCAGTCCCGGGTCTGCAGCCGACCCTCCACCACGGCCATGCGGCCCTTGGCGAAGTACTTGCTGACAAATTCCGCGGTGCTGCGCCAGGCGACCACATCGAAGAAGTCCGCCTGCTTCGTACCGTCCTGGCTCTTGAAGTCACGGTCCACCGCGATGCGGAAGGACGTGACCGCCGTGCCGGACTGGGTGCGGCGCAGTTCCGGGTCCTTGACCAGACGACCCATGATGATAACCTTGTTGAGCATTCTCCCAAGGCCTCCTTACTCGCCCTTGCAGACGATCAGGGAACGCATGATGCCATCGTTGATGCGCAGCTTACGATCCAGCTCGCGGGGGAAGGAAGGCTCGCTGTTGAAGCTCATCAGCACGTAGTAGCCATCGTTCTTGTAGTTGATGGGATAGGCCAGCTTGCGGGTACCCCACTCTTCCACCTCAACGGCGGAACCATTCTGCTCAGCCAGGGCCTTGAAGCTTGCCACGATAGAGGCAATGCCCTCCTCACCCTGTGCAGGGTCGACAATGTAGACGACCTCATAATTGGCAGTAACCTTTGCCATGTTTGCACCTCCTTTTGGACAAATGGCCCTCATTCAAAGATGAGAGCAAGGATATGCCTGCAGACTGCAAGCTATATTATTATACAGGAAGGTCCGCAAATGTCAAGCACATTTTTCCCTGTTTTTCCCGGCTTTCACGAAAAAACCTTTCCTTTTTCCGCAGGATGTGGTATATGGTATAAATAGCAACGCCGGCCGTACGCCGGAAGAGAGGAAGCGCACTCCCATGGTCTTTACCTGGAAAACCGTTTTGTTCATTTTCACCGCCCAGCTGCTGGCCTACACTGTCAAGGGTCTCATCGGCTTCGGCAACCCCCTAATCTCCGCCCCCATCCTGTCCATGCGGCTGGACAATGTGCTCATCACCCCGGGCACCCTCCTCATGGACTGCCCCATCAACGGCTACATCACCTGGAAAAACCGCCGCAGCTTCGACTGGCGCCGGGTGCTGCCGCTGCTGCTGGCCAACATGTGCGGCGTCGTGCCCGGCACGCTGCTGCTGCGCTTTTCCCTGCCGTGGGTCCTGAAGACCGTGCTGGGCGTTGTTGTGGTGCTGCTGGGGCTGGAGATGGCCACCCGCAGCCTCCGTCCCCTCCGCCCCGGGCGGGACACGCCCTGGATGCGCTATGTGGTGGCGGTGTTTTCCGGCATGTGCGCGGGCCTGTTCGGCATCAACATGTTCCTCACCGCCTATCTCCAGCGGACTGCTAAGGACTACCAGGAGTTCAAGGGCAGCATCTGCTTTTTGTTCCTGGGGGAGAACCTGTTCCGCCTGGGCATCTACATCTCCAGCGGCCTCATCACCCGGGAGGTTCTGCTGTTCGGCGCGGCGTCCGTGCCGGCGGCGGCCCTTGCCATGGCCCTTGCCGGGGCCCTGGGTCCCCGGATGCGGGAAGAACGGCTGCAAAAGGGCGCCATCGCCCTGTTTTTGCTGGGCGGCGTCAGCATCATCATCAAATCCATCGTGTTCCATACATAAACGAAGGAGGACTCACCCATGAAAGAACTGTACCAGGGCCTGGGCCACATCGCCATCCACACCCGGGACATGGCCGAAAGCATCGCCTTCTACGAGAAGATCGGCGGCACCCTGCGCCAGCGGGACGCCATCCCCACCCCCGACGGGGACAAGCTGCTGGCCCTCATGGAATTCGGCGGTTTCGTGCTGGAGCTCATCCAGTCTCCCACCCCCGCTCCCATGACAGAGGGCAACATCCCCCACTTCGCCGTGTACGTGCGGGACGTGGACGCGGCGGCCGCCGCCATCCGGGCCGCCGGGGTGGATACTTTTATGAAGCCGGAGAAAACGGTCCTGCCCAACCTCTTCGGCGGGCTGGAGAACTGGTTCTTCACCGGCCCCTCCGGCGAGCAGATCGAGCTTTTGCGGATGCTGTGAGTATGAAAACACCACCGGACAAGTGGTCCGGTGGTGTTTTTTCGCTTGTTTCAGTCCGCGATGTACTCCCGCACCCGGTAGACGGCGCCCACCTCGTCCTCGCAGATGCGGCGGCAGTTTTCGATCTCCTCCTTGGGGATGGTGTCCACCACCGTCATCATGACGGTGGGCACATACTGCCGCAGCTCCTTGGCGAAGGCCTTCATGGCCTCGTAGGCTCCGGAGAAGTTGGGGTGGCACAGCGCGTCGTACTTCTCCGCCGTGTCGGTGTTCAGGGAGATGGACACCATGTCGAACCGCCCGGCGAATTCCGGGGTGATGTCCCGGCCGTTGACGACGCTGCCGGTGCCGTTGGTGTCCATGCGGGTGTAGATCTTGGTGCCGTGCTCCTTCATCCGGTCCACCACCCAGCAGATGTCGTCAAAGCGGTAGGTGGGCTCGCCGAAGCCCACGAACACCAGCTGGCGGTATTTGGTGAGGTCGTGGCTCTCGATGGAGGCCAAAATCTCCTCCTTGGTGGGCTCCCGCTTCAGCCAGAGATTGTGGGTATAGATGCTGCCGCCGGAGCTCTGGTTGTGCCGCAGGCAGAACTCGCAGTTGAAGTTGCAGCGGTTGGTGGGGTTCACATACAGGTTGTCCCCGTATTCATACGTGATCGTAAAGCCTTTTTCCATGGTGGTTCACTCCAATCCAAACAATCGTTTTCCGTTTTCCCAGGTAATGTCCGTCATTTCCTCCGCCGTGACGCCCTTCCACTCCGCCAGTTTTTCAATGACGTAGGGCAGATACCGGCTGTCGTTCCGCTTGCCCCGGAAGGGGACCGGAGTCAGGTAGGGGGCGTCTGTCTCCACGACGATGCGGTCCAGGGGCGTGATGGCCGCCACCTCCGGGGCCCGCTTGGCGTTTTTATAAGTGATAGGCCCGTCGAAGCCCAGATACCAGCCACGCTTCAAAAGCTCCGCCGCCATTTCCGGGCTTCCGGAAAAGCAGTGGAACACGCCCCGGACCCTGGGGTACTCCAACACGATGGCCAGGCTGTCCCCATGGGCCTCCCGGTCGTGGACGATGACCGGCAGGCCCAACTCCTCCGCCAGGGCCAGCTGGCGGCGGAACACCTGCTGCTGGAACTCTCTGGGGGGATTTTCCGCCCAGTAGTAGTCCAGGCCGACCTCGCCGATGGCAACCACCTTGTTGTGCCCGCACAGCGCCCGGACGGCGTCGAAGTCCCCGTCGGTGCAGCCGGCACAGTCCTCCGGGTGGATGCCCACGGCGGCGTACACGTGTGGGTAACGCTCCGCCAGGGCCACGGCGGCGCAGCTGCTCTCCACGTCGCAGCCCGGGTCCACCACCAGCCCCACCCCGGCGGCGGGGAGGGCGGCGAGCACCGCGTCCCGGTCGGCGTTGAAGCCGCCGGAATCATAGTGGGCATGGGTATCAAAAATAGGCATGGGAACACCTCTTTGCTTTTCTGGTATGGCTATTCTAACACAGTTTGACAAAATAAAAAGGGCCAGAATATGAATTTTCCAGGGGGCCAGGCAAAAAAGAAAGACACCCCTCCTGGGTTTCTTTCGTAACTATCTTCCTTCCCGTTATCCAACCAAAATCAAAATCATGGCAGGCAAAAAGAAAAAGGACATCCCACCGGATGTCCTTTCTATTTCAGCACGATCAGCCGATCTGGTTCAGCTTCAGGGTCATGGCGCTCTTGCGATGAGCGGCCGTGTTCTTGTGCAGAACGCCCTTGGCAACAGCCTGGTCGACTTTCTTCACTGCAACCTTGTAAGCGCCATCGGCCTCGGTGCGATTGCCTTCTGCGGCAGCAACCTCGAACTTCTTGATGGCGGTCTTCAGCTCGGATTTCGCGGCCTTGTTGCGTGCGTTTCTCACTTCACCGATCAGAACGCGCTTCTTGGCAGACTTAATATTCGGCAAACCAAACACCTCCTTAGGCAAATTCACCCGGCGAAACAAATTTCCACCGTGCAGAATGATATTTTAACAGGGAACTTCCCAAAAAGCAAGTGTTTTTTTGCAATTTTTGTGATTTTTCGTATATTGTGTTTCAATCCGCAAATCCTAGGGCAAGTACCACAAGATTTTGTGTTGGGAGGCGGCGCTTTTGTTTGCAAAACGAACAGACCTGGCCCTGGAGGCCCGGGAGCTCTGGCAGGAATCCGCCGGAAAAACCACCCGTCTGACCGGCGTGAAGGCTGTAAAGCGGAAGCAGGAGGGCTATCCCGTCACCCGGGTGGACATTCTGGACAGAAGGGGGGAGGAGGCCCTGGGCAAGCCTCGGGGCAGCTATCTCACCGTGGACCTCACCACCTTCTGGCAGCGAAAATCCGACTTTTTCCAGCGGGCGGTGCGGGCGGTGGGCACGCCGCTGAAGGAGCTGCTGCCCACGGAGGGGCCGGTGCTGGTGGTGGGCCTGGGGAACCGGGCCATGACCCCCGACGCCGTGGGCCCCCTGACGGCGGACCATGTGCTGGTGACCCGGCACCTCATCTCCGCCATGCCCCGGCAGTTTTCCGGCTTCCGGCCCGTCAGCGTGCTGCGCTCCGGCGTGCTGGGCACCACCGGCGTGGAGTCCGCTGAGGCGGTGCGGGGCCTTGCATCGGAGGTGAAGCCCGCCTGCGTCATCGCCGTGGACGCCCTGGCCTCCCGGCGGGTGGGGCGGGTGTGCGCCGCGGTGCAGCTCTCCGACACCGGCATCATCCCCGGCTCCGGCGTGGGGAACCACCGCCACCCCTTGAACGCCGAGACCCTGGGAGTCCCGGTCATTGCCATCGGCGTGCCCACGGTGGTGGACAGCGCCACCTTGGCGGCGGACCTCTTGGAGGAGACCGGCGTCACGGACTACGACGAAGAAAAGCTCCGGGCCTCCCGCCAGAATCTGATGGTCACCCCCCGGGACATCGACCAGCAGGTGCGGGACCTGGGAAAGGTCATCGGCTACGGCATCAACTGGGCCCTCCAGGACCTGGACATCGATGAAATGAACGCCCTTTTGAGCTGAAAACACACCGAAGCCCGGAGAATACTCTCCGGGCTCCGTCTTTTACAGTCACTCCAAAACAGGCAGGGTATTGGCGCCGTGGGGCAGAAGGGTGGTCCGCAGGTCCTTGCCGCCGTTGAGCTGCCGGGCAAGTGCCAGCGCCTCGTCCAACGTCTTGACGGCATGGATCTTTGCGGTGCCGAAGGCCTCCTGCGGGATGTCCGTCACGGCGATCATGCGGTGCTTTTCACCGCTCTCGGCAAACAGGTAACCGATGAAGGCGCCGATGGAGAAGTCCGTCCGCAGCGCCTTCTCCCGCTCCAGCATGGTGGCATAGCCGGCGATCTGCTTTTCCGTATCGTCGCTGCCGAAGCCCTCCTCGGACTTGGTCACCAGGATGATGGTGCCGCCGTCCTCTGCCACCACCAGGGCGTTGCACAGGGTCTTGATGGTCTGGTAGAAATTCAAGTCCTTGGGATAGCCGCCGGCGCTGGCAATGACCAGCGGAGTCTTTTCCCGGACACGGACGCCGTACATCCGGTTCACCAGGTCACAGGCCGCCTGGTGGGCGGTGATCCAGTTACCGGCAAAAGCGCTGATGATCTTCTGGTCGTCGTTCACCACCACATTGATCAGGAAGGTGGGCTTTGCCATGGCGCAGGCTTCCATCATGTCGGCGTGGACGGGGTTGCTGTCGGAGAGGTTGGCGCTGCGGACCTCCGGGTTGGCCCCTGCGCCGAGACCGGGATTCAGGGCCAGGTTATGGTTTTTCATGATGGTCTCCCGGCCGGCGATGCCCGGCAGGATGCTCTTGCGGCCGCCGCCGAAGCCCGCCATGAAATGGTACACCACACCGCCGGTAAGGATGATATGGTCGCACTCCAGGGCACGCTTGTCCAGCCACACAGGGGTCCCCCGGGTGGTGGTGCCCACATACTTGAGGTTTGCCTCATCCGTGCACTGGTGATCCACCAGGTGAATGCGGTCGTAAACCGCCTTTGTCACCAGGCCGATGTGCTCCTCCTTCGTCTGGCAGCGGTGGGTGCCGGTGGCGGAGATGATGAGCATGTCCTCATCCCGGATACCGGCGGCCTCCAGCTCCTCCACCAGAATGGGGATGTAGGTCTCGGGAGACTGCCAGCGGCGGGTCACATCAGAGATAATGATGCACACCGTCTCCCCCGGCTTTACCAACTCTTTCAGCGGTTTGGAGTCGATGGGATGCTCCAGGGCGTAGTGGATGTGCTCCGCCACAGTCCGCTGGGGCAGGTCTACATGGTTGGGCTCCAGCTCCGCCGCGATCAACTCAGGCGGCAGCTTTACCTCAAACTCCTCCCGGCCATATTTCATTGCTTCTGCCATGCTTGAACCATTCCTTTCGCAAAGGCCCGGGGCACCGCTCCGGGGCCTGAGATTTCGCCCCCTATTATACGACGGCGAAAGGAATTTTTCCTCGGCGATTTCGCCGAAAATTGCATGGCTGCCGCATTTATTTCCGAAGTTTTCTCTGGGAGTCGGACATTCGCTCCGCCGGCCGTTTTTCCGCTGGCCGTTTCAATGTGGACCGCAGGCGCCAGCCTTTTCCGCAGGCGCCTTTACAGCTCCAGCTCCAGCACCACGGGACAGTGGTCGGAGCCCATCACCTCGCTCCAGATGTCGGCGTTTTTGATCTTGTCCTTCAGCCGTTCCGACACGATGAAATAGTCGATGCGCCATCCGGCGTTGTTCTTCCGGGCGTTGAAGCGGTAGCTCCACCAGGAGTAGGCGCCGGTCTTGTCGGGATAGAGATAGCGGAAGGTATCCACAAAGCCGCTGGATAAAAGCTGGGTCATCTTGGCCCGCTCCTGGTCGGAAAAGCCGGGATTCATGCGGTTGCTTTTCGGATTTTTGATGTCGATCTCCTCGTGGGCCACGTTCAGGTCCCCACAGTACACCACGGGCTTTTTCCCGTCCAGCTCCAGAAGATACTCCCGGATGTCGTCCTCCCAGGCCATGCGGTAGTCCAAGCGGGCCAGCTGGTCCTTGGAATTGGGGGTGTAGCAGCACACCAGGTAAAACTCCGGGTACTCCGCCGTGATGACCCGGCCCTCGTGGCGGTGCTCATCGATGCCGAAGTCATAGGTCACCGACAGCGGCTCCGCCTTCGTGAAGATGGCGGTGCCGGAGTAGCCGGCCTTGTCGGCGCTGTTCCAAAAGCGCTTGTAGCCCGGCAGGTCGAACGCAGCCTGCTCCGGGCGCATCTTCGTCTCCTGCAGGCAGATGACGTCGGCGTCGGCGAAGGCGCAGAAGTCCAAAAAGCCCTTCCCCAGGCAGGCCCGGAGGCCGTTGACGTTCCAGGATACCAGTTTCATGGCGCATTTCTCCTTTGCTTGCTCCGTTTTCCACATTGTAACGGATATGCGGCGAAAAAACAATTGCCCTACAGGGAAAAATGGGGTACAGTAGTCATACCAATCAGCAAAGGGTGTTGTCAAATGCGCGAAGAAAACGCCGGCGGCCTGCGGAACATGACCGAGGGCTCTCCCGCCGGGCACATTTTTTACTTTGCCCTGCCGCTGCTGCTGGGCAGCTTTCTCCAGCAGCTGTACAACATGGTGGACAGCTGGGTGGTGGGCAATTACGCGGGGGATGCCGCCCTGGCGGCGGTGGGCGTGGGGTTTCCCGTCATCTTCATGTTCACGTCACTGTTCATGGGCCTTTCCAGCGGCGGCACCGTGGTCATCGCCCAGTTTTACGGCGCCGGCCAAATGGACCGGGTCCGGGACGCGGTGGACACCGTTTACACCGCCTTCATGGTCTCCGCCGTCCCCGTCACGCTGCTGGCCCTGGGGCTGGTGAAGCCGGTGCTGCTTTTGATGCAGGTGCGCTCTGACGCCTGGGCGGAGGCGTGGCTGTACCTGGCGGTGGTGAGCGCGGGGCTCATGGGCTCCATCGGCTACAACCTCAACGCCGGCATCCTGGGGGGCCTTGGCAACAGCCGCACCACGCTGCTGTTTCTGGCCATCGCCTCGGGCTTGAACATCGTGCTGGACCTGGTGTTCGTGCTGGGCTGCGGCATGGGCGTGCTGGGCGCGGCACTGGGCACCATCATCGCCCAGGGGTTTTCCTGGCTGTTCGGCCTGGCCTACATCAACCGCCGCTATCCCGCCATCGCCATCCGCCCCTTCTGCCGCCGCTTTGACAGGGAGCTGTTCCGCCAGATCATGGGCATCGGCCTGCCGGCAGGCATCCAGATGTCTTTGGTGGCCCTGGGAGCCATGGCGGTCATGAGCAAGATCAACTCCTACGGCAAGGAGTTCGCCGCCGCCTACAACGTGGGCTCGAAGCTGGACTCCCTGGCCTTTTTGCCGGTGCAGAGCCTCTCCAACGCCGTCACGTCCTTCGTGGGCCAGAACACCGGCGCCAAACGGCCGGACCGGGTCCGCCAGGGCATCCGCGTGACGGTCATCGCCTCCGTGGTCTGGTCCGCCGTCATGCTGGTGCTCATCCCCCTGGGGCCGGCGCTGGTGGGCTTTTTCTCCCGCACGCCCGCCGTCATCCGGTCGGGAGCGGTGTATCTCAAGTGCATCATGCCCTTTTACTTCCTGTTCTCCGTCATGTTCTGCCTCAATAACGCCATGCGGGGCGCGGGGGACAGCCTGTTCCCCATGCTGGACGTGATCTTCTCCCTCATTTTGGTGCGGGTGCCCGCCGTGTATTGGTTCGCCGACCACTACGGTCCGGACTACATGTACTACGGCGTGGGCGTGGGCTGGACCGTGGGCTTCACGCTGTCGGTGGCCTACTACCTCTCCGGCCGCTGGAAGCGGAAGGGAAGCCTGGCGGACGGGGGGTGAGTTCCCGGGAAACGCCCTGTTTTCAAGGGGAAAATCCCGCCGGAATGTTGTAATTTCCCAAAACATTCGATATAATAAGAAACTGTGTAAATCCCGGCCCTCTTCCATTCGGAGCGGCCGATAAAAAGGAGAAAACCATGGAAAAGAAAAAGTTCTATATCACCACGCCCATCTACTACCCCTCCGACAAGCTGCACATCGGCCACACCTACTGCACCGTGGCCACCGACGCCATGGCCCGGTACAAGCGCCTGGCGGGTTATGACGTCATGTTCCTCACCGGCACCGACGAGCACGGCCAGAAGATCGAGCAGAAGGCCAACGAGGCCGGCGTCTCCCCCAAGGAGTTCGTGGACCGCATCGTGGAGGGTCCCCAGGGCGTCAAGGACCTGTGGAAGCTGATGAACATCTCCAACGACCGCTTCATCCGCACCACCGACGATTACCATGTGGCCGCCGTTCAGCGGATCTTCAAGAAGATGTACGACAACGGCGACATCTACAAGGGCGCCTACAAGGGCAAGTACTGCACCCCCTGCGAGTCCTTCTGGACGGAGAGCCAGCTGGTGGACGGCTGCTGCCCCGACTGCGGCCGCCCCGTGGTGGACGCGGAGGAGGAGGCCTACTTCTTCCGGCTGAGCAAGTACGCCGACCGCATCCGGGACCTGCTGGAAAACACCGACTTCCTCCAGCCCCGCAGCCGCGTCAATGAGATGGTGAAAAACTTCATCGACCCCGGCCTGGAGGACCTGTGCGTTTCCCGCACCAGCTTCACCTGGGGCGTGCCTGTGGACTTTGACCCGGGCCACGTGGTCTATGTGTGGGTGGACGCCCTGTTCAACTACGCCACCGCCATGGGCTACCTCAACGACGCCTACGGCGACTATGACCACTACTGGCCCGCCGATTACCACTTCGTGGGCAAGGAGATCGTCCGGTTTCACTCCATCATCTGGCCCGCCATGCTCATGAGCGTGGGCGAGCCCCTGCCCAAGCACGTGTTCGGCCACGGCTGGCTGCTGCTGGACGGCGGCAAGATGTCCAAGTCCAAGGGCAACGTGGTGGACCCCTATATTCTGGCGGAGAAGTTCGGCGTGGACGCCCTGCGGTTCTTCCTCATGCGGACGTTCCCCTTCGGCTCCGACGGCAACTTCTCCAACGAGCTGCTGATCCAGACCATCAACACCGACCTTGCCAACGACCTGGGCAACCTGGTCAGCCGCACCACCGCCATGGTGGGCAAGTACTTCGGCGGCCAGCTGCCCGAGGGCTGCAGGACCTGGGACGCCCCCGAGAACTTTGACACGGACCTCATCGCCATGGTCTCCGCCCTGCGGGACACCTACGAGACCCAGATGGAGGCCTGTGCTCCCCACAACGCCCTGGCCGAGGTGTTCAAGGTCATTCAGCGGGCCAACAAGTATATCGACGAGACGGCGCCCTGGGCCCTGGCCAAGGATATGGAGGCCAACGGCAAGCGCCTTGCCCATGTGCTGTACAACCTGCTGGAGGCCACCCGCGTGTGCGGCATCCTGCTGATCCCCTTCATGCCCGAGAGCATGGAAAAGCTGTTCCGCCAGATCGGCGCCGGCGCCGAGGCCCAGACCTGGGACTCCGCCAAGGTGTGGGGCACCCTGCCCGAGACCACCGCCGTCGTCAAGGGCGAGAACCTGTTCCCCCGCATCGACATGGACAAGGCCCTGGAGGAGCTGGAAGCCGCCGCCGAGGCCGCCAAGAAGGCCGCTCTGCCCGCCATCGAGCTGGAGCCCCAGCTGACGGAGAAGGTGGACTTCGACACCTTCTGCAAGTCCGACTTCCGGGCCGTGAAGGTAAAGGCCTGCGAGAACGTGAAAAAGAGCGAGAAGCTCCTGCGCTTCACCCTGGACGACGGCACCGGCACGGACCGGCAGATCCTCTCCGGCATCGCCAAGTGGTACAAGCCCGAGGACCTGGTGGGCAAGACCCTGGTGGCCATCGTGAACCTGCCGCCCCGGAAGATGATGGGCCACGAGAGCAACGGCATGCTCATCTCCGCCGTCCACACCGAAAAGGGCGAGGAGAAGCTGAACCTCATCATGGTGGATGACTGCATCCCCGCCGGCGCGAAGCTCTGCTGACAGGCTCCATTCTCCGCAAAACGGTGCCCACCGTCGCGGCTTTACGATTCCCGGCCGCTTTCGCAGCCGCCAATCGTGCCGCTCTTGCTCACCGTTGGACCAGCCGGCCGCTTAATACTTTGTATTAAGCAACCGGGGTCCTTCCTCGAAGCTAACTCGCTTTTTCTGCCACAGGCAGCGCTTCGTTAGCTTCCTCGAAACAGGCTCGCTTTTTCCGCCGCTGGCGGCGCTTCGCCTGTTTCCCCGCCGGCGCGAAGCTCTGCTGACAGGCTCCATTCTCCGCAAAACGGTGCCCACCGTCGCGGCTTTACGATTCCCGGCCGCTTTCGCGGCCGCCAATCGTGCCGCTTCCTCGAAACAGGCTCGCTTTTTCCGCCGCTGGCGGCGCTTCGCCTGTTTCCCCGCCGGCGCGAAGCTCTGCTGACAGAACAAACGGGGGACGGTGGAAACCACCGTCCCCTATTTTTGATGGGAGGAATCGCATATGAAATCCGCACTCATTACCGGAGCCGCCTCCGGCATCGGCAAGGCCTGCGCCGTCCGCATGGCCCGGGAGGGCTACGGCGTGGTGGTGGCCGACGTGAACCTGGCCGCCGCTGAGGAGCTGGTCCGGGGCCTGACCGCCCAGGGCCTTTCCGCCATGGCCGTCCACATGGACGTTTCCAGCGAGGAGGAGGTAGAGGCCGGCTTCGACAAGATGGTGGAGGCCTACGGCTCCTGCGACCTGGTCATGTCCAACGCCGGCGTCCAGATCGTCCACCCCTTTGATGAGTACCCCTTCGCCGACTGGAAGAAGATGATGGCCATTCACGCCGACGGCGCCTTTCTGGTGTCCCGCGCGGCCTTCCGCCGCATGAAGGCCTCCGGCAAGGGCGGGCGCATCGTATTCACCGGCTCCGTGCAGACCTTTGTGGGCTCCAAGCTGAAGGAGCCCTACAACTTCGTCAAGCACGGCGTGGCGGGCCTTGCCAAGTCCATCGCCCGGGAGGGCGCCGACTACGGCATCTATACCTACACCATCTGCCCCAGCTTCATCAAGACCCCCCTGGTGGAAAAGCAGATCCCGGAGCAGGCCGCCTCCCTGGGCATCAGCGAGGAGGATGTGGTGAAGAACATCATGCTGCGGGACACGGTGGACGGCCAGTTCACCACCGTGGAGGACGTGGCCAACACGCTGGTGTTCCTGTCCAAGGACCAGGGCGCCCTAACGGGCCAGTCCCTGCGGCTGACCCACGGCTGGGCCATGATGTGATCACAGCCGGAAGGCGCTGACCTCCGTATATACCAGTTTGCCCTCCACCCGGTCGGAGCGCATGAGGGACACCCGGTCTACCCACATGGTGGTGTCCGGCACCGTTAAGCGGGGCTCCGGTCCCCGCCACCGGCGCACCAGGGTGATGTGGGGCCGCCAGGGCCGCCGCTCCACGGGATAGCCCGCCTGCCGCAGGGCGTCCTGCACCCCCAGGGCCAAAGCCTCCAGGCGCGCATTCTCCCGGACACCCGCCCACCAGATGTCATCAAAATGTCCCAGACCGCCCACGGTCAAAGAGACCGCCCCGCCGGTACAGGCCGCCTCCAGCGCCGCCTGTGCCGGCGCCGCGCTTTCCGCCTCCCCCAGGAAGGCCAGGGTCAGGTGCAGGTTCTCTGGCCGGGTGAAGGTGCCCCGCCCCTGGCGGCGGAGGGCCGCCTCCGCGTCCAGCAGCACGTCCCGCACCGCCGGGGAGGGCCGGATGGCAACGAACAAACGCATGGTTTTTTCCGCCTCTTTTCATTTCTGGTGTTGTATCTGATCCTAACATGGTGCTACAATGGTTGCAATGTTTTCAATGCGGGAGATTGGATCATGAGACTGCAAAGCGCGATTTTTGATATGGACGGCACCCTGCTGGACTCCATGTTCATCTGGGACGACCTGGGCGTGGGGCTGCTGCGGCGAAAGGGCATCCAGACGGCGCCGGACCTGCCGGAGAAGCTGAAGGTCATGACGCTGCGCCAGGGCGCCGCCTACTGCAAGGCGGAATACGGCCTTGCGGAGTCCGTGGACGACATTGTGGCAGAGTGCGAGGCCCAGGTGGAGGATTTTTACCGCAACCGGGTGGAGGCCAAGCCCGGCGTGAAAAAATTCCTGTCCCTTCTGAAAATGGAGGGCGTGTGGATGTACGTGGCCACCGCCACGGACCGCCACCTGGCGGAGGCGGCCCTGCGCCACGCCGGCATCGACGGCTATTTCCGGGGGATGCTCACCTGCTCGGAGGTGGGCCAGGGGAAAGAGAGCCCGGAGATCTACGAGCGGGCCATGCGCCGCCTGCGCTCCACCAAGCGGGACACGGTGGTGTTTGAGGACGCCCTCCACGCCATCCAGACCGCCAAGACCGCCGGCTTCCGGGTGTGCGGCGTGTACGACCCCTTCGCCGAGGCGGAGCAGGCGGAGATCCGCCGCATTTGCGATTATTATATCCGCTCCTTTGAGGAAATGTTCGAAACGGAAACGCTGGAATAAAAAAATGACGGGCCCTGCCCGTCATTTTTTTCATGGTCCCTGTAACGTTCCGCTTCTCAAGGGGATATAACAGGGGAAAGGAGGGGCTTCCATGGACGATATGAACGACATTTACCGCCGCCACGCCCAGACCGTCTACAAGTTCCTCCTGGCCCAGTGCCATGATGCGGACCTGGCGGAGGAGCTGACCCAGGAGACCTTTTACCAGGCCATCCGCTCCATCGGCCGGTTCGACGGGTCCTGCAAGGTGTCCGTGTGGCTGTGCCAGATCGCGAAGCACCTGTGGTACCAGCACCTGCGAAAGCGCCGCCGCGAGGCGCCCATGCCGGAAGAGGGCATCGACACGCCCCTGCCCTCGGCGGAGGACGACGCCCTGGACCGGGCGGGACACCTGGACCTTTTGCGCCGGGTCCACGCCCTGCCGGAGCCAGGGCGGGAGGTGGTGTACCTGCGGGTGTTCGGGGGCCTGAGCTTTCGGGAGATCGGCGACGTGCTGGGAAAGACGGAGACCTGGGCGAGGGTGACCTTTTACCGGGGCAAGGAAAAACTGCGGGATGGAGGTGCCTGTGATGAAAAATGACCTGACCTGCGCTGTGGTGCGGGACCTGCTGCCATCCTTTGTGGAGGGACTGACGGCGGAGGAGACCAACCATGCGGTGGAGGCCCACCTGGCGGCGTGCCCGGAATGCACAAAGCTGCGGGAGGCCATGGCCGTGCCGGAGGGGGAGGCAGCCCAGACAGCAAAAGAAGTGGACTACCTCAAGGCCGTGAAGCGGAAAAGCGGGCGGCGGGTGGTGATGGCCATTGTATGTACCGTCTTGCTGCTGGCGGCGGCGTTTGCGGCGAAGGTCTTTATCATCGGAGCTCCGGCGCAAAAGGGGGAATTGGTGGTCCTGGATTCCGTGGAGGAGGACGGCATCCTTCGGCTGTCCGTTTCCACGCCCCTTTCCGCCACCGCTTATTGGGGCTGGCATGTGGACACCGACGGCAGCATTGCGAATATCTCCGCCCGGTCCGTACTGGTGTCCCCGCTGTTTCCCAACGGCGGCGCCGCGGTGGAAGTCCCCCTGGAAGGCGTGACGGAGGTCCGGCTCTGCGGACTGGTCGTCTGGCAGAACGGAGTCGTCATTGAGAACGGCACTGCCCGGCTATATGAAGCAAAAGCCCCCTATGTGGGTGACATTTCCGCCTTGAACCGGGTGGCAGCGGCCTTGAATATTCAAAGTGGATGCGGCCCGTACCTCAACAGCCTTCAGACCTCCCACGAGCCCTATGGCTGGACATTGGAGTTTTCCAATGTCTACACAGAGCAGGACTCTGTCTGGCTGGATGATACCATGGAACACGATTTGGCCCCGCTGATGCTGGCCCTGGTGGACAATCTGGGGGAGGTCTCCTGGACGTATCAGACCCAGGACGGCGCCGCCCGGACACGCACCGTGACCTTGGCGGAGGCGGACGCGGCCCTGCCCCGACCCGTGAAGGACTACGCCGCCACGCCTGCGGACCTGCAGCAGCTTCTCAGCCTGCTGATGCAATGAGAAACTACCCGGAACAGATGGCTCTGTTCCGGGTAGCTTCTCATTTCACATAGAACCGACAGGCAATGCTTTGCCGGTATTCCTCCCCCGCCCGCAGGAGGGGAGAGGGGAAGCTTTCGTGGTGCACGGCGTCGGGGAAAAACTGGGGCTCCAGGCACACGGCGTGGGCCGGGCCGTAGACGGCGCCGCCCTTGCCCTTCCGGGGCGTCAAAAAGCCGGCGGTGTACACCTGCATTCCCGGCAGGGTGGTGGTCATGTCCAGGGCGATGCCGGTGCGGGGGCACCAGAGGGTAGCCGCCGGGGCGCCGCTCAGCACAAAATTGTGGTCATAGCCCCGGCTGGCGGCCAGCTCCGCGCTTCCCAGCCGCTCTCCCAGCCAGGTGTCCTTCCGCAGGTCCAGCGCCGTGCCCGCCGTGTCCGCGATCTCACCGGTGGGCACATTGCCCTCGCCGGCGGGGGTATAGCGCTCCGCCCGCACCCGGAGGCCGTGGTCGAGGACCGGGCCGCCGTTATGGCCCGCCAGGTTATAGTAGGCGTGGTTGGTGAGATTCACCACGGTGGTTTTATTGCTCCTGGCCCGGTAGTCCATGGTGAGGGTGCCGTTTTCCAGGGTGTAGGTCACCTCCGCGTGGAGGTCGCCGGGGAAGCCCTCCTCCCCGTCGGGGGAGTCCAGGGTGAAGGTGACGCTGTTTTCTCCGCAGGCATAGCGCCACAGCTTTTTGTGGAATCCCTCCGCCCCGCCGTGGAGGGTGTTGGCCCCCTCGTTGGCGGTGAGGCGGTACTCCGTGCCGTCCACGGTGAACCGGGCGCCGCCGACGCGGTTGGCGCAGCGGCCGATGGTGCCGCCGAAGCAGGCGTCCTGGTCCCGGTACTCCTCCAGGGTGTCATAGCCCAGGCAGATGTCCGTGGCCCGGCCCTCCCGGTCCGGCACCCAAATGGCCCGGATGGCGGCGCCGTAGGGCAGCAGCTCCACGGTGCAGTTTCCGTCAGTCAGGCGGATGAGGGGCACGTCCTGGCCACGCAGGGTGCCGAAAGGTCTCACTTCATACATTTGACGGCCCTCACTTTACGCTTTCGATGAACCGCAGGAAAGCTTCCCGGCCCTCCGGGGTGCACTTGTAGACGCCGGCGTGCTCCAGCACCTGGGCGAACACCACGCCCACTTCCTTTTGCAGGATGTCCATGGCGTTTTCCCGGGTAAAGGTGTACCGCGTCCGCAGCTCCTCCGCCCAGTCAGCGTGCTTTTCCAGCGCCTCGTCGGCCCGGATGTCCCGGCCGGCCACCAGGGCCTCCGCCAGGAGAGCCAGCTCTCCTTTCAGCCGGGCAGGCAGCACCGCCAGGCCCATGACTTCGATGAGGCCGATGTTCTCCTTTTTAATGTGGTGGAGCTCCTGGTGGGGGTGGTAGACCCCCAAGGGGTACTCCTCGGTGGTGAGGTTGTTCCGCAGCACCAGGTCCAGCTCGTACCGGCCATCCCGCATGCGGGCGATGGGGGTGATGGTGTTGTGGGGCTCGCCGTCGGTCTCGGCGAAGATGAACGCCGCCTCGTCGGTATAGCCCCGCCAGGCCTTCAAAATCTTGTCCGCCAGGTCCACCAGCCGCGCATCGTCCTCACAGCGCAGGCGGATGACGGACATGGGCCACTTGACGATGCCCGCCTCCACATCGGCAAAGCCGGGGAAGGAGACCGCCTGCTCCACAGGGGCCTTCTCCATGGCGAAGGTGTAGCGGCCTCCCTGGAAGTGGTCGTGGCTCAGAATGGAGCCGCCCACGATGGGCAGGTCCGCGTTGGAGCCCACGAAGTAGTGGGGGAACTGCCGGATAAAGTCCAGCTGCTTGCGGAAGGTGGCCCGGTCGATCTTCATAGGCACGTGCTTGCCGTTAAAGACGATGCAGTGCTCGTTATAGTACACATAGGGGGAGTACTGGAAAAACCAGTCCTCGTGGTTGATGGTGATGGGGAGGATGCGGTGGTTCTGGCGGGCAGGGTGGTTCACCCGGCCCATGTAGCCCTCGTTCTCCCGGCACAGCTGGCACTTGGGATAGCCGCTCTGGGGGGCCAGCTTGGCGGCGGCGATGGCCTTGGGGTCCTTCTCCGGCTTGGAGAGGTTGATGGTGATGTCCAGGTCGCCGTAGGGGGTGGGCGCCACCCACTTCACATCCTTTTTGATGCGGTAGCGGCGGATGTAGTCCGTGTCCTGGCTGAATTGATAGTACCAGTCGGTGGCGGTCTCCGGGGACTGGGCATACCGGGCCTCAAACTCCCGGATGACCTGGGAGGGCCGGGGCGTCAGAATGCCCATGAGCTTCGTGTCCAGCAGGTCCCGGCCGGTGACGCCGCCGTCAATGCGGCCCTGGGCCTCCGCCCAGTCCAGGATGCCCGCCAGGGTCTCCTCCAAAGGCCGCTCCCGGGGGGTGCGCTCCTCCCAGGTGTCCAGGTCCAGGGCCTGGCACAGGCTGTTCACCGCCCAGGTGAAGTCCGCCTCTTCCATGAGCCCCGTTTGCAGGGCGTAGCCCGCCAGGTCCGCGATGTACTGATGGATCATGGTATTTTCCTCCTTCTCACGCCAGGCGGACGCCGCCCTCGGGCCGGATGGTCACGATGTGGCAGCTGCCCTGGCCCAGCACGGCCTCGGTCTGTTCCTTGAACCGCGCCAGCATATCCAGCGGCACGAAGGCCTGGGCCGTGCCGCCGAAACCGCCGCCGTGGACCCGGACGGCGCCCCGGCCCTCCAGCAGGCACTCGCACAGGGCGATGGTCACCATCAGCTCCTGGCCCACGGTCTGGCCGGTGGGGATAACGTTCTGCAGGTACATGGCGGAGGAGCGGCCGGACTGGCGCACCAGCTCCAAAAAGCGCTCCACATCCCCGTCCTTCAGCGCCCGGGCCTGGTCCAGGGCCCGCTGGTTCTCCCCGTAGAAGTGGAAGGCCCGGTTCACGGCTCGGTCGCCGGCGGTCTTGCGCACCTGGGGCAGGGCCGCCAGGAAGTCCGCTTCCGGCACCTCCCGCAGCACCTCCTTGCCGAAGCACCGGCACACGGCCTTCAGCTCGTCGGTAATGGCGGCGTACTCGCCGGTGAGGTCCGCGTGGCCGGCGCCGGAGTTCAGGATGCAAAGGGCGTAGCCGGCGGCGTGGAGGTCCAGATCGATACGCTCCACCACCGGGTGCTCCGTGTCAGCAAAGTCGATGGCCACCACACCGCCCACGGAGGAGGCCGTCTCGTCCATGAGGCCGCAGGGCTTGCCGAAGAACACGTTTTCCGCGTACTGGCCGATCTGGGCGATCTCCACGGCGGAGCACTTGCCGCCGAAGAACAACTCGTTGAGCATAGTGCCCACGAGCACCTCAAAGGCGGCGGAGGAAGAAAGGCCGCTGCCGCCGGGAACGTTGGAGGTGAGGTAGGCGTCCAGGCCGGCGCTTTGCAGGGGACAGCCCAGGGCCGCGAAGCGGGCGGCCACGCCCCGGATGAGGGCGGCGGAGGTGTTCTCCTCCTCGGGCTTGGGGGTCAGTTCGTGGAGGTCCACCACGATGAGGGGATAGCCCTGGGACTGCACGCGGATCATGCCGCTCTGGTTGGGGGCGGCGGCGGCCAGGATGTCCAGGTCCACGCTGGCGGCCAGGACCCGGCCGTGCTGGTGGTCCGTGTGGTTGCCGCCCAGCTCCGTGCGGCCGGGGGCGCTGAACAATGCCTCCGGCAGGCTCTCAAAGGTCTTGGTAAAGCCGGCGATGGCGGCGGCGCAGCGGGTGCGGGCGGCCTCGGCGCCCTCGGCGCCGTAGAGGCGGGTCAGTTTCTCCCCAAAGGCGGGGTCTTGGATGCGCGTTTCCAGGCTGATAGGTTCCACAGGCGGTTCCTCCTTATAATGATTCATTATGTTAAAAGTACCAGCTTCCGCCGTCGCTTTCCATGTGCGGCAGTCGCTTTGGCCTGGATTTTTGTTGCAAAACCGATTGCGCCCGTGTATGCTGGAGACAAGACAGGAGGTGAGCGGCTCCCATGACCCAAGATTTCAAATACAGCTTCAAGGCCGCCCAGCGGGAGGAGCTTTCCCTAACGGTGTACAACACCGGCTTTCAAAAGTGCCCACCGGGCTACGGCTGGGGACCCGGCGTCCGGGACCACTATCTGCTGCACTACATCGTCTCCGGCCGGGGCACCTACGACGCCGGCGGCAGGACCTTCGCCCCCGGCGCCGGGGAGGCGTTTCTGGCCTTTCCCGACACGCCCATCTTCTACCGGGCGGACAGGGAGGAGCCCTGGGAGTATTACTGGGTGGGCTTCGCGGGGCCGTCGGCGGGGCTGCTGCTGGCCCAGACGCCTTTTTCCCGGAAATGCCCCGTGCTGCGGCCCGCCGCCGGGGAACAGCTGCGCCAGGCCCTGCTGGACATCTACAAGGCCCGGGGCGGCGACTACCCCAGCGCCGTGCGGATGGCGGGCTACCTCCAGGCGGCCCTGGGCCTTTTGATGGAGGGCGGCGGCCGCCGGGGAGAGGACGCTCTGGAGGACTACGCCCGCCAGGGCGCCGCCTTCATCCAGCAAAACTACTCCCGCTCCGTCACCGTGGACCAGATCGCCCGGCAGGCTGGGGTCAGCCGCAGCTACCTGTACCGGGCCTTTCAGACAGCCTTCGGCTGTTCTCCCAGCGAGTACCTCACCCGCTACCGCATCCAGCGGGCGGCGCAGCTGCTGCGGCACAGTTCGCTGCCGGTGGGCGCCGTGGCCACCTCCGCCGGCTTTGAGGACCCCTTTTACTTCTCCCGGGTCTTTCGCCGGGAAATGGGCGTCAGCCCCACGGAATACCGCGCCGGCAGGCCATAATGCACAACTTTTTTCCCGTTTCCGCCCCGCAAACCCACGGTCTCTCATCTTGTCAGGGCCGGCGGACCTGTGCTAAAATAAGCACCATGACAGCGAGAAGGAGCCATGTTTCATGATCAGCCTCTTACTTTTCAAACAGATCGCCCAGCTGTTTCTGGCCATGCTGGTGGGCTTCTGCCTGGTGCGGTGCGGGCTTTTAAAGCCGAAGGACAGCCGGGTGCTGTCTGTGGTGGCGCTGTACGCGGCGCTGCCCTGCGTCATCATCGAGTCCTTCCAGATGGACTGCACACCGGAGATGGTCCAGGGGCTGCTGCTGGCTCTGCTCTCAGCGGTGCTCATCCACCTGGTGATGTTTCTTCTGACTTACCTGCTGCGCCGGCCCTTGCGGCTGCATCCGGTGGAGCAGGCCTCCGTGGTCTATTCCAACGCCAACAACCTCATCATCCCCATCGTCAGCGCCATTCTGGGGTCCCAGTGGCTCATTTATATCAACATGTTCGTCATCGTCCAGCTGCCCCTGCTGTGGAGCCACTGCCGCATCCTTCTCAGCGGGGAGCGGACTGTATCCGTTCGGAAAATTTTGCTGAACGTGAACATCCTGTCCATTCTGCTGGGCGGCGCCCTGTTCTTCCTGGGCATTTCCCTGCCCCCTGTCATCACGGGCACTATGACGTCCATAGGGAGCATGCTGGGCACTCTCAGCATGCTGGTGGCGGGCATGCTCATGGGCGGCGTGGATTTCCGCCGCCTCTTCACCTCCCTGGGCATCTGGAAGGCCGCGTTTTTGCGGCTGGTGGCAATCCCCCTGGTGCTGCTGGTGCTGCTCAAGTACAGCGGCCTTGCCCGCCTGGTCCCCGACGGGGAGACCATCCTGCTGGTGAGCTTTCTCTCCGCCATCACCCCCTCCGCCTCGGCGGTGACCCAGATCGCCCAGGTGTACAGCAGCGACGGCGAATACGCCGGCTCCATCAACGTGGTGACCACGCTGCTGTGCATCGTCACCATGCCTCTTATCATCGCTTTGTACCAGCTTTAATTGCACGTAATAGATTACGCCGAAAGAGCGCGCCTCTTTCGGCGTCATTTTGTTCCGCGAATTTTGTTGGGAAGTGTAAGAAATTCCCGTTGGCCCGCCGGGGGTTTTTATTGACATTTCACAAATGGGGTGCTACTATTTACATAACGACGGACGTGCTTTTTGTCTGCCGTACAAATTCATTGAAGGAGAAGATTGACATGAAGAAGTTTCTCGCACTGCTGCTGACCGGCATCATGGTCCTGAGCCTGGCCGCCTGCGGCGGAAAAAAAGAGGAGGCTCCCGCTGAGAAGCCTGCCGAGACCCCTGTTGAGGCTCCCGCCGAGGGCGGCGGCACCATCGGTGTCTGCATCTACAAGTTCGACGACGCGTTCATGACCACCTACCGCAACGCCCTGCAGGAGATCCTGGAAGGCAAGGGCTACACTGTCACCGTCGTGGACGGCAACAACGACCAGGCCAAGCAGAACGAGCAGATCAACACCTTCATCACCCAGGGCGTTGACGCGCTGATCATCAACCCCGTCATGACTTCCGCTGCCGCCACCATCATCGACACCGTGAAGTCCGCTGACATCCCCACCGTCCTCATCAACCGTGAGCCCACCGCCGACGAGATGGCCGCTTATGACAAGCTGGTCTACGTCGGTGCCGATGCCTCTCAGTCCGGCACCATGCAGGGCGAGCTGATCCTGGATACCGCCAACAAGGGCGACATCAACGGCGACGGCAAGGTCTCCTACATCATGATCCAGGGCGACCCCGAGAACATCGACGCCCAGCTGCGTACCGAGTATTCCGTCAAGGCTCTGACCGACGCCGGCGTTGAGGTGGAGCAGCTGAACCTGACCCGCGGCGATTGGGACCGTGAGAAGGGCCAGACCATCTGCGCCAACGACCTGGCTCAGTTCGGCGACCAGATCGAGGTCGTGTTCTGCAACAACGACGACATGGCCATCGGCGCCCTGCAGGCCATCCAGTCCGCCGGCCGCAAGGTCAACGAGGACATCTACCTGGTGGGCGTTGACGCCCTGGACGCCGCTCTGAACGAGGTCCAGGCCGGCAACATGACCGGCACCGTCCTGAACGATGCCAAGGGCCAGGCCAGCCAGGCTGTGGAGTGCATGGAAGGCCTTCTGGCCGGCGACACCTATGCCGCTGGTGAGCAGAGCGTGTACGTTGACTACGTGAAGGTCACTCCCGACAACGTGGCTGAGTTCATGAAGTAATTCCTGTTCACAACCTCATACTCCAGAAGAGGTGCGTGTGCATAAGCGCACGCACCTCTTTCCTATAATCGCTGCCCATCGTCTCCATATTGCGCGCAGCTTACATTTTTAGACACGTTTTAGAAGAGAGAGGGAGAAGCTTCGGCTGTTCTTTGATTGGCCGGCGCATCAGGCAATCTCCGTCATCCCCGCAATGCGATTTAAGAAGGGCAAGCCAATCAAAACCAAAGGGGGCCAGTAAATTGTCAGAATATCGTCTGGAAATGCGTGGCGTCGTCAAAACGTTCCCCGGCGTCAAGGCGCTTGACCACGCGCAACTGAAGCTCCGCCCCGGCACCGTTCACGCCCTGATGGGTGAAAACGGCGCCGGCAAGTCCACGCTGATGAAATGCATGTTCGGCATTTATCACATGGACGAGGGCGAAGTCATCTACGAGGGAGAATCCGTACAGATCAAGGGACCTCTGGATGCCCTGAACCGGGGCATCGCCATGGTCCATCAGGAGCTGCAGCCCATTCCCGAGCGCAGCATCGGCGAAAACATCTACGTGGGCCGGTATCCCACCAAGAAGGTGGGACCCATCACCGTGGTGGACCACGACAAGATGTATGAGGACGCCGCCAAGGTGTTGAAGGAGGTCCACCTGAATTTTGACCCCAAGGCCAAGCTGGGCTCCCTGAGTGTGTCCCAGATGCAGCTGGTGGAGATCGCCAAGGCCGTATCCGCCGACTGCAAGGTGCTGATTCTGGACGAGCCCACGTCCTCCCTGACCGCCGCCGAGGTGGAGGCGCTGTTCACCATTGTGGACGAGCTGCGGGCCAAGGGCGTTTCCATCGTCTATATCAGCCATAAAATGGACGAGATCCTACGCATCAGCGACGAAGTTACCATCATGCGGGACGGCCAGTACATCGGCACCTGGTCCTCCAAGGAGCTGACCACCGACTTCATCATCACCAAGATGGTGGGCCGGGAGCTGTCCAACCTGTACCCCACCCGGGAAAACGTTCCCAGCGAGGTGGTATTCGAGGTGAAAGACTTCACCTCCATTAACCCCAAGAGCTTCCGCCATGCCAGCTTCACCGTCCGCAAGGGCGAGATCCTGGGTGTGGCCGGTCTGGTGGGCGCCCAGCGCACCGAGCTGATGGAGGGCCTGTTCGGCCTTCGCTGCCACAGCGCCGGCACCATTACATACAAGGGCCAGGAGCTGAAGATCAACCAGCCCCGTGACGCCATCAACAACGGCATCGCCATGCTGACGGAGGACCGCCGGGCCACCGGCATTCTGGGCGTTTTGTCCATCGCCGACAACGTCTCCGTGTCCTCTTTGAACAAGTACCTCATCGGCGGCATCATGCTGGACGACAAGAAGATCGAGCAGCTGGTGCAGGACAACGTGGCGAAGCTGTCCATCAAGACCCCGTCCTCCAAGACGCTGATCCAGTCCCTGTCCGGCGGCAACCAGCAAAAGGTGCTCATCAGCCGCTGGCTTGCCAACGACCCCGACGTCTTTATCCTGGACGAACCCACCCGCGGCATCGACGTGGGTGCCAAATACGAGATCTACTGCATCATTGCCGAGCTTGCCAAGCAGGGCAAGAGCATCATCATGATCTCCTCCGAAATGAGCGAGCTGATCGGTATGTCCGACCGCATCATGGTCATGTGCGACGGCCGTGTCACCGGCTTCATCGACGGCAAGGACGCCAACCAGGAGAACATCATGGCTTTGGCGACACAGTTTGAATAAGGAGGAGAGAGAAAATCATGGAGAAAAAATTCGATATTAAGAAATTCCTGTCCAATAACGCCATCATCATCCTCATCGCCATTCTGGCGCTGGCGGTGGGCTTCAGCACCCAGAACTTCTTCAGCGCCAACAACCTCAAGAACCTGATCGCCAACGTGTCCCCCCGCTTCATCATCGCCTGCGGTGTGTCCGGCTGCCTGATCACCAAGGGCACGGACCTGTCCGCCGGCCGTCAGGTGGGCCTGGCTGCCTGCCTGTCCGCCATGATGCTCCAGAGCGTGGACTATGCCGCCCGGATGCTGCCCGGCTTCCCTGACATCCCCTGGTTCGTGGCTATGCCCATCGTCATGGTCATCATGGGCTGCTTCGGCGCCGTCAACGGCTGCGTCATCGCCTATTTGAAGGTACCCCCCTTCATCGCCACTCTGGGCATGCAGACCATCGTCTACGGCCTGTGCTCCGTCATCACCGACAACCAGCCCATGGGCGGCTTCAAGAGCAGCTACTCCAAGGTGGCTCTGGGTTCCCTGGGCCCCATCCCGTATCTTGCCATCTTCGCCATCATCGTGGGCCTGTTCATGTGGTTCCTGTATAACAAGACCCGCCACGGCAAGTACATGTACGCCATCGGCGGCAACGAGAACGCCGCCCAGGTGGCCGGCGTCAACGTCACCGCCACTTTGATCCGCATTTACATTCTGGCTGCCGTGCTGTACGGCCTGGCCGGCTTCCTGGTGGGTGCCAAGGCCGGCGGCGCCTCCACCGCCACGGGCTTCGGCTATGAGCTGGAAGCCATCGCGGCCTGCACCATCGGCGGCGTTTCCACCAACGGCGGCGTGGGCAAGGTTCCCGGCATCCTGGTGGGCGTGCTGGTGTTTGAGATCTTGAAGATCTGCCTGCAGTTCCTCCGCGTGGACCCCGCTTATACCTTCATCGCCCAGGGCCTGGTCATCATCGTGGCCGTCGCTCTGGACCTGCGGAAGTACCTGGCCAAGAAGTGAGCCTTCCTCCGCTGTGGTGAGCGCCATGGAAAACGAGAAGAAGGATTCCCGCCGGGACCCCAGCCAGCTCAACGCCATCGAAAAGCTGTACGAGAAATTCCGGGGCGTGCCCCTGAAGTACATCGACATTTTCATCGGCGTCTGCGCGGCGGCGTTTGTCGCCGTTGTGATTCTGGGCATGCTGAAAGAGCGCGGTCTCCTGTAAGGTATAAAAAAAGCATCCCGGGCAGTTTGCCCGGGATGCTTTTTCCGTGTAAAACCCACGGCGGGATGGGCGCTGCTTTTTGTGCAAAACTCCCTTTGCGCCCCGGTTGAAAATCTGATAAAGTCTTGATACAGCGTGTGGCGTAACTGCGTAAATCCAGTTGCTTGCCCCACGTTTTTTTGTCAGATGACAGGACGTGCGCCCGGAAGAGCCTTCCGGCGGGGTCCTGTCTTTTTTCATACGAGGAGGTTTTAACCATGAGCGAAGCAAACGCCAACGCCTTTCTGGAAACGGAAAAGCTTGGCACCCTAATGCGGAAATACTCCGTTCCCTGTGTCATTTCGCTGCTGGTGGCGGCGCTGTACAACATTGTGGACCAGATCTTCATCGCCAACGCGTCCTACCTGGGCTCCTACGGCAACGCCGCCAACACGGTGGTGTTTCCCTTGACGGTGGTGGCCCTGGCGGTGGCCGTCATGATCGGCGACGGCTGCTGCGCCTACGTCAGCATCTGCCTGGGCTCCCGGAACAGGGAGAACGCCCACCGCAGCATCGGCAGCGCCGTGACGCTGTGCGTGGCTGCCAGCCTGGTTTTGACGCTCTTGTTCCTGCTGCTGTCCGACTGTATTCTGACAGCCTTCGGCGGCCGGGTGAACCAGGAGACCTTCGCCCTCTCCCGGGAATATTTCTTCTATATCACCCTGGGCATCCCCTTTTACATGTTCGGCCAGGCCATGAACCCCATCATCCGCTCGGACGGCAGCCCCGCCTTCGCCATGGCCAGCACCCTGGCCGGCGCCGCCGTGAACATCGTGCTGGACCCGGTGTTCATCTTCGGCTTCCGGTGGGGCATGATGGGCGCCGCCGTGGCCACCGTGCTGGGCCAGGTCCTCACCGCCGCACTGGCAGTGTGGTATCTTTGCCGCATGAAGGCCGTGCAGCTGGAAAAGAGGAGCTTTGTGCCCTGCCGGAAGGTCGTCCGGAAATTCATCCCCCTGGGCGTGTGCAGCTTCCTCTCCCAGATCTCCCTGGTGGCGGCCATGGCGGCCATCAACAACATGATCCGCAAGTACGGCGCCCTGGATGCGGTCTTCGGCCAGGAGCAGTACGCTCAGATCCCCATGGCTGTGGTGGGCATCGTCATGAAGTTCTTCCAGATCGTCATCTCCATCGTGGTGGGCATGGCCGCCGGCTGCATCCCCATCGTGGGCTACAACATCGGCGCCGGCCGGGCCGACCGGGCCAAGCATCTGTTCACCTATCTGCTGACGGCGGAGGCCTGCGTGGGCATGGCCGCCCTGCTCATCGCGGAGCTGCTGCCGGGCGGGCTCATCCAGCTGTTCGGTGCCGGCAGCGAAAGCGTCTATTACACCCAGTTCGCCAAAAAAGCCTTCCGGGTCTATCTCTGCATGCTGCCGCTGGCCTGCGTCAACAAGGCGGCGTTCATCTACCTGCAGTCCCTGGGCAAGGCTTTACTGTCCACGGTTTTGTCCATGGTCCGGGAGGTGGTGTTCGGCGTGGGCTTCGCCCTGCTGCTGCCGGTGCTGTTCGGGCTGGACGGCGTGCTGTACTCCATGCCCGTCTCCGATGTCCTCACCTTTCTCATCTCCGTGGCGGCCATCGTATCCACCTACCGCTCGCTCAGCGCCCAGGAAGGAGGCCCTCATGTCTGAACGCATCCTCACCATCAGCCGGGAATTCGGCAGCGGCGGCCGCACTGTCGGCCGCATGGCCGCCACAGCCCTGCACATCCCATGCTATGACCAGGAGATCCTGGAGGAGCTGGCAAAGAAAAGCGGCTTCACCCAGGGCTACATCCGGGATCAGGGGGAATACGCCGCCCACGCCGGCTGGCTGTCCAACGCCCTGGCCTCCCGGTTCTCCGACGGTCTCACCTCCCAGGACCGGCTGTGGGTCCTTCAGCGGGAGCTGATTTTGGAGCTGGCGGAAAAGGGTCCCTGCGTCATCGTGGGCCGCTGCGCGGACTTCATCCTCCGGGAAAAGGCGGACTGCCTGACCGCCTTCATCCACGCGGACATGGCCTTCCGGGCAAAGCGCATCGTGGAGGTCTACGGCCAGCGGCAGGACTCCCCGGAAAAGCGCCTGCAGGACAAGGACCGCCGCCGGGCCGCCTATTACCAGTTCTACACGGACACCCGGTGGGGCCAGGCCCGGAACTATCACATCGCCCTGGACAGCGGCGTGCTGGGCATTGACCGCTGCGCGGAGCTTCTGGCGGAGCTGTATGAAAGCTGCGGGCAAGTGTGTTGAGGACCCGCCGGAGCGCGGCAAAAAGCGCCCCTGTCATCAGACAGGGGCGCTTTTACCCGTACGGCTGTTGTGTTATTCGCCGCGCTCTTCGACCTCTTCCAGCCGGTTCAGATGGGGGCTGACGGTGCAGCTCATCTCGGTGGCTTCGTTTTTGAACTTTTCCACATTGGCGGCGCTCTGCTTCACCGGCTGGATGGTGCCGGCGCCGGCCACGCAGCCGCCGGGGCAGGCCATGCCCTCCAGCAGATAGCCGTCCCGCTTGCCGGCCTTAGCCATGGCCAGCATCTTGCGGCACTCCCGCAGGCCGTCGCCGTACTCGATCTTGACCTCCCGGTCGGGGTCCATGTGCTTGATGGCCTCCACCACGGCGGCGGCCACACCGCCGCCCACGGCGAAGCCGCGGCCCATGCCGGTGCCCTCGTCCATGTCATCGTCGGGACCGGGGACGATCTCGGCAAAGTTGATCTCCTTGGCGTCGAACATGCCCTGGAGCTCCTCAAAGGTCAGCACAAAGTCCACGTCGGAGCGGACGGAGCGGCGGTTGGCCTCCAGCTTCTTGGCGGCGCAGGGGCCAACGAAGCAGATGCGGGCGTTGGGGTGGTCCTTTTTCACCATGCGGGCGGTGATGACCATGGGGGTCAGGGCCATGGAGATGTAATCCTTGAACTGGGGGAACAGCTTCTTGGCCATGACGGACCAGGCGGGGCAGCAGGAGGTGCCCATGAAGGGCTGCTTGGCGGGGACCTCCTCCAGGAAGTCCCGGGCCTCCTCCACGGTGCACAGGTCCGCGCCGATGGCCACCTCCACCACGTCGGTGAAGCCCAGCTGGCGCATGGCGGCCTTGATCTTGGCGGGAGTGGCGTCCTTGCCGAACTGGCCCACGAAGGCGGGCGCCACGCAGGCGATGACCTCCTCATTGCGCTTCATGGCGGTGATGATCTGGAAGATCTGGCTCTTGTCTGCGATGGCGGCGAAGGGGCAGTTCACCAGGCACATGCCGCAGGAGACACACTTGTCGTAATTGATCTTGGCCCGGCCCAACTCATCGGACTCGATGGCGTCCATGCCGCAGGCGGCGGCGCAGGGGCGCTCGATCTTGCTGATGGCCCGGTAGGGGCACTGGTTGAAGCACTTGCCGCACTTGATGCACTTGTCCTGGTCGATGTGGCAGTGCTTGTCCTTATCCAGGTAAATGGCATCCTTGGGACACACGTTCATACAGGGGTGGGAGATGCAGCCCTGGCAGCTGTCGGTGATGCGGACCTGCTTGGGCGGGCAGGCGTTGCAGGCGAAGGGGATAATGTTCACCAGGGGCTCTTCAAAGTATTTCTGGTCGGTGGCGGCCTCGTGGATACTGGCGGAAATGGGCAGCTGATCCTCCACGTTCTGAGGGCTCATGCCCAGGGCCAGGCGGACACGTTCCCGGACGATGGCCCGCTCCAGGAACACGTCGTGGCGGTGGTGGGCCACCTCGCCCCGGATCATCTTGTAGGGGATCAGATCCACCTTGTTCAGGTCGCCGCCCTCATAAGCCAGGCGGGCCACCTCGGTGAATACGTTGCGGCGGATGTCATCCACCGCGCTATGGACACCTCTCATATGTTTCTTCCTCCATGATACCGGGCGGTCGCATACTGTCCCGGGTATTGCGGTTTTATTATATAAAAATCCCTCTTTTTTTGCAAGGACATCCCGCTGGAAAATCCTTGCAAGCACCGTATTTTTTCAGTTTCTGAACACCGGGCGGGAATTTCAGATGGATTTCAGCTTGCCTGTTCATAATAAACGCTATCCTGCGGTGACGGGTTGTGGTATAATCCTCATATATCACCGCATGACAGGAGGATTTCCCCTTTATGGATCTGGATTGGAGACAACGGCGCCTCATCGCGTTTCTTTCAGCGGTACTGGGCATCCTGGTGGTGGCCGTACTGATCGTGGGCGGCTTCCGCTACCGCCAGCACCGCCAGCGTATGGCAGCCGCCGCGGCGGAGGGCACGGCCGCGGCCGCCGCAACCCAGCACACCTACACCGCCCTTTCCTACAGCGACGGCTCCGCCACGCTGTCCTTCACCGTGGACCCGGAGACGGACCGCTGGACCTGGGCGGACGACCCGGACTTTCCCCTGGACGACACCACCGTCACGGATCTGTGCCAGCTGGCGGCAAATTTGAAGCCCCAGCAGACGCTGACGCCGGACGGCACCATGGAGTCCTACCAGCTGGACGAGTCCCAGGTCTTTCTCTCCCTCACGGACGCCTCCGGCGCCGTCACGACGCTGACCTTCGGCAAACCCACCACCGACGGCACCAGCTACTACGCCTTGAAAAACGGCGACGAGTCCACCGTGTACATCTACGACGGCGCTGTGGTGGAAAAGCTGTCCGTGCCCATTTACAGCATGATGGAGCTGCCCGTGCTGCCGGCCCTCACCGGAAAGACCCTGGTGTCCATCACCTTTGATGGGGAAGTGCCCACGGTCCTCACCGCCCAGCGCAGCGACGGCGGCGGGGAAGAGGAGGCCACCTGGCGCTCCGGCGGCGCCAACGTCACGGACAGCCCCGCCGTCCAGGGCCTGCTGCGGGAGCTGGAGACGCTGACCCTGGACCGCTGCGTGGACTACAAGCCCACCGCCGAGGCCGTGTCCCTGTGCGGCTTTGACACCCCCGCCGCCCAAGTGGAGGCGGTATACCGCACGGAGGGCGGCGCGGAGCAGGCCTTCACCTTGACCGTGGGCGCCCAGTCCCTGGGCGGCAGCGGCCGCTACATCCGCATCGGCGGCGACGACACCGTGTACGAAGCCGCCGCTGACAGCCTCACCAACCTCCTGGCCATCGCGGCCGGCGGGCTGGAGGGCTGAACCCCACCGAGGGAGGTAAACCCACATGCGCGTACTGGTCATTGAGGACGAGGTCCGGCTGGCGGCCACCCTCCAGGACCTGCTGGAGCTGGGCGGCTATACCGCCGACACCCGCAACGACGGCGAATCCGGTCTGGACGAGGCCCTCACCGGCATTTACGACGTCATTATCCTGGATGTGATGCTGCCGAAAATGGACGGCTTCACGGTGCTGCGGCGGCTGCGGGAGTCCGGCAGCGCCGTGCCGGTCCTGATGCTCACGGCCCGGTCCGAGCTTTCCGACCGGGTGGAGGGGCTGGACCGGGGTGCCGATTACTATCTGACCAAGCCCTTTGAGCCCCGGGAGCTCATGGCCTGCGTCCGTGCCTTGACCCGGCGGCAGCCGGAGCTGCGGAACACGGACGCGCTCTCCTGCGGGGACCTGACGCTGGATAAGAGCAGCTTCACCCTCTCCTGTGGGGAGCGGAGCGTCCGCCTCAGCCGCAAGGAATTTGACATGATGGAGCTGCTCATGCTCAACCAAAAGCAGGTCATTACCAAGGAGAGCCTCCTGGTGAAGATCTGGGGCTATGAGTCCGACGCCGAGGACAACAACGTGGAGGTGTATGTCTCCTTCCTGCGGCGGAAGCTGGAGCACCTGCGCTCCCAGGTAAAGATCCGCACCATCCGCATGGTGGGCTACTGTCTGGAGCCCCCGGCCGTTTGACCTGTTTTCCACCTTTTCCACAGGTTTATCCACTTTTTCAACAAAGTTTTCAACAGGGGGCTTTGCCATGATCCGCAGGCTGCGTTTCAAATTTGTGGCCATTTGTATGGCATTGGTATCTGTGGTGTTGGCGGTGGTGTTCTCCCTGGTGTACATGTCCGCCGCCCGCAGCATGGAGAGCCTCAGCCGCCAGGTGCTCCACCGGGTGATTCAGGAGGAGACGGACCGTTTCAGCGGCGCCCCCGTCCGGCCGGACGCCAGCATCAACATCGGCGGTGAGCGGGTGCTGCTGCCCTACTTTACCGTCAACGTATGGGGGGACACCGCCTATGTCACCGGCGGCACCTACTCCAACCTGGAGGACACAGACACCCTCCGGGCCATTTTGGCGGACTGCCTGTCCCAAAAAGGGCAGGAGGGCACTGTTGAAGACTACCAGCTGCGGTATCTGCGCCAGGACAACGGCCTTTACCAGAAGATCGCCTTTGTGGACATGTCCATGGAGCTGGCCATGCTCCGGCGGATGATGGGGGCCTACCTGCTCATTGCCCTCATGGCGCTGCTTGTGCTGCTGGCGGCGGCGGTGGTCCTGTCCCGTTGGGCCACGGCGCCAGTGGAGCGGGCCTGGCGCCAGCAGCGCCAGTTTTTGTCCGACGCCTCCCACGAGCTGAAAACACCCTTGACCGTCATTCTCTCCAACGCGGCCCTACTGGAGGCCGCCCCTCTTTCAGACAAGCCCGCCCGCTGGGTGGACAACATCCACTCCGAGGCCCAGCGGATGCGCTCCCTGGTGGAGCAGATGCTGACCCTGGCCCGGGCGGACAACGCCGTCCAGACCGCCGTCCTGTCGCGCCTGTGCCTGTCCACCGCCGCCGAGGACTGCGTCCTGGCCTTTGAGCCGGTGGCCTTTGAGGCGGGCAAGGCCCTGGAGTCCCACATCGCGGAGGATGTGGAGGTGCTGGGAGACGGGGACAAGCTGCGGCAGGTGGTTTCCGTGCTGCTGGACAACGCCATCAAGTACGGCGCGCCGGCGGGCACCATCACCCTGACCCTGCAAAAGACGGACCGGCAGGCCCGGCTGACGGTGTCCAACCCCGGCGACCCCATCCCGCCGGAGCAGCTGCGGCGCCTGTTTGAGCGGTTTTACCGGGCGGACGCCTCCCGGGGGGGGGAGCAGAGCGGCTTCGGCCTGGGGCTGCCCATCGCCGCCGCCATCGCCGCCGAGCACAAGGGCACCTTGAAGGCGGAGAGCGACGCCGCCTCCACCCGCTTTACCCTCACCCTGCCGCTGCTGAAAAAATGAACATGAAAGGACCCGGATGCAAAGCATCCGGGTCCTTTTTTACATTTACATGACCATCTGGGCCAGGGACACCATGAGGGGCACCGTCACGATGGACAGCACGGTGCTCAGGCACACGGTGACCACGCTGAACTCGTAGTCGCAGTCGTACTGCTGGGCGAACACGCAGATGTTGGCGCCCACGGGAGTGACGGCAGCCAGATAGGCGGCCAGAGCCACGTTCTGGTTGGAGATGGGCAGCGCCCAGAACACCGCCAGCACCACGGCGGGGATGACCACCAGCCGCAGCAGCACGCAGCCGTAAGCCCGCTTGTCCAGCAGCTTGCGCCAGGGGAGCTTTGCCATGTAGGTGCCCATGAGGATCATGGCCACCGGGGTGTTCATGCCGGCGATATAGCCCAGGGTGCTGGTGAGGATGCCCGGCACCGGCAGGCGGCTGAGGAACAGCGCAATGCCGACGACGATGGCAATGACCACCGGGTTTTTGACGATGGTCTTGGCGCGGATCGAATCCTTCCGGTCCGTCATGATGTATACACCGTACGTCCACTGGAACAGGTTTAAAAGGGCCACGGAGGCCGCCATGTAGAAAACGCCCTCGTCGCCGATGACCGCCTGGGCCAGGGGGATGCCGATGAAGCCGGCGTTGCAGAAGGCGGCGGCGAAGTTTTCGATGCGGCGGCGCTTGCCGTACACCAGGTAGGCGATGCCCATGGCCAGGATGAAGGCCACCAGGGCCAGACCCGCCGAGAGCGCCAGCTCAAGCAGGCGCTCCCGGGAGTATGTGGTGATATACGATTTGACAATGACGCAGGGAATGATGATCCGCAGCAGGATGGCGCCCAGGTCCTTGGTGCCTTGCGGGGAGAGGAAGCCTCTCCGGCTCAAGAGGATACCCACGGCCATCAGCAGCGCCATAATGGCGATCTGCCGCAGCAGGATCGAGATCAGCATAGCCTCTCTCAGCCGATGAAGCCAGCCAGGATGCCGGCGATGACCACGGACAGGATGGTAACAGAGGTGAATCCGGAAATAACGTAGGCGGTCTGGATGCGGGCGGTGACGGCGTCACGCTCTTCCTCGGTCTGGGCAACAGCGTTGGAGATCTCGGTGGCGATGAGCTCGGTGCCGGGATAGCCGATCATTTGGCACATGGCGATGCCGATGGCCAGCTTCTTGCTGCCCACAACCTTCCAGGCGGGAGTCAGCATGAAGGTGATGAAGGTGAACACCAGCACCAGGACGAAGATGACCACGGTGGCAAAGCCGATGGAGGGCAGCATGGAGACGTCGATCTTGGCCAGGGAGGGGATGATGGTGCACAGGGACAGGAAGGAGAAGAAGCCGTTGGCCTTGGCCTGGTCGCGCATAATGTTGGGAGGCACCAGGCCGGTGTTGCGGGCGGTGATGCCGAATACCATGCACAGGATGGACATGTTGATGAAGCTCAGGGGAGTGGGCTTGAGGACCTTGGCGATAGTCTGGGCCAGCACGATGGCGGCGGCGCCGATGGCCAGGCAGATGAAGGTGGTGTAGTACTTCTTGATGCCCTTCCACAGGGGCTCCTTGGCGGCGGCGGTGCCGGTGCTGCTGGTCTGCTCAGCGTACCAGCTGTAATTGGGGTCGGCGGCGTGCTTGGCCCGCAGGTCGGCCACCAGCTCGTTGGCCACGCTCAGACCGCAGTTGGAGGCGGGCAGGGTGCCCACGAACTTCTGCACGGCGTAAATGAAGGTAGCCAGGGCGGCGGCAGCGGCCAGGCCCTTTTCGTCGCAGGCCTGGACCATGGTGGTGGTGGCCACGATACCGCCGTTGACGACGGGAGCGGCGGCCAGGGCGAAGTCCTTGCCGATGATGGGGATGGCCACGCAGCAGCCCACGATGGCGGCGGCCATGCCGATGATGGCGCCCACCACGGTGCGCCACTCACGGCGCAGGGTGGGCAGGTCCACGGACGTGCCCATGTTGAACAGCAGGAAATACTGGCCCAGGGACGCAACGCCCGCGAAGCCGGCGGTGGTCATGATGTCAGCGGGATAGACGCCGGTCAGGAACAGGACCAGGAAGCCCATCATGATGACGAACATGGAAGAGATCTTGGCCTTCGTGAGGGCGCCCACCAGGTCGCCGACGAAGAAAATCAGCAGGATCATAAATACTGCTTGGTATTGTGTCAACTCCATATGTAGTTACCTCCTAAACATTTGTTGCACACACAGATTTATTTAGACTCGCAGCGTGCCGCGAAAGTCTCAATGAGGGTCTGAGCAAGCTCGCCGGACTTGTAGAAGTCCTCCAGGACCAGCTGCTCGTTTTTGGTATGGTTCTTGGTGTAGCCGGTGGCGACGCCCACGGTGGCCATACCCTTGTTGTTGTAGATGTTGGCGTCCATGCCGCCGCCGCCTACCTCGGCCCGGTACTGAAGGCCCAGCTTTTCGCAGGCGGCTCTCGCCACCACCAGGGCCTCGTCCTCCTCGGGGATGGCGAAGGGCAGGAAGTTTTCGATCTTCTCCACCTTGATGCCGGCGCCGTGCTCCTCGGCCACCTTTTTGCAGTGGCCCTCGAAGTAGGCCACGTAATCCACCAGGCGCTGGAAATCACGGCTGCGGGCCTCGCCCTTGAAGGAGGCGAAGTCGCACACCACGTTGCGGGCGGTGGAGCCGGTGGAGAGCATGGGGAAGTTGGCGGTGGACATCTCGTCCAGGCGGCCCTGCTTCAGCGTGGAGAGCATGTCGCACATGGTCTTGGCGGCGTCGATGCCCTTTTCCGGCTCGTTGCCGGCGTGGGCGGGACGGCCGGTGATCTCCACATTCAAGTGGAACATGCCGGGGGCGCCGTTGACAAAGCGGCCGATGCCGCCGGGGGAGTCGAAGATATAGCCCACCCGGGACTGGATCATGGACATGTCCAGGGCCTTGGCGCCGAAGAGGCCGGTCTCCTCACCCACGGAGAACACCACCTCGATGCGGGGCAGGGGGGTGCCGGCGGCGAGGACCTGCCGCAGGCCCTCCAAAATGGCGCACACGCCGGAGATGTCGTCAGCGGCCAGAATGGTGGTACCGTCGGAATACAGCACGCCGTCCTTTTCCACAGGCTTGATGCCCAGGCCGTTGGGGACCCGGTCCATGTGGGAGCTGAGGAACAAAGAGCCCTGCAGCTCGCCCTCACGCACGGCGATGACGTTGCCGCACTCGCCGCCGAAGGTGTCTCCGGCGCGGTCCTGTGTCACTGTGAAGCCCAGGGCCTTCATCTTCTCCGTCAGCTTGTCCGCGATGGCGTTTTCCTTGCCGGCGGCGGAGTCCGTGGTCAGCAGCTCCAGCAGCTCTTCGTACATTCTTTCGTTTTTCATGGGGTTTCCTCCTCTGGATTGGAGTATCACGGGGTATTGCTTTAAACAATTGAACTAATTTATAATTCAAGGTATCACTTGCACCCCGTCTTTAATAGGTGTAAAATAATGTCCGAAATAAATTTTTGTGTCTTTAATTGTCGAAACGGAGAAATTTACTATGAAAATTGGTGTGATTGGCCCGGAAATCACGGTAAATGTGGTGCGCCGGGTGGCGGAGCGGGAGCTGCCGGACATCCAGTTCATCTATCACTGCTCGGACTTTTATGAGCAGTCGGGGGACATGGCGGCGGAATTCCAGGCGGACCGGGAGGTGGGCGCCATTTTGTTCACCGGCCCCACCAACTACGCCTACGCCCGCAGCCGCGTGACGCCCACCATTCCCTGGAGCTTCCTGCCCCACAACCGCACTTCCGCCCTGCAGGCCTTTTTGGAGGCCATGGCCCTTTACCAAAGCGACCTGAAGGCCATCAGCGTGGACCGCTACGAAACGGACCTTCTGAACCGGGTGCTGGAAAGCGCCGGCATCCACGGCGCGGAGATTCACCGGGCCCCCTACGGCTTTGAGGCCCCCTCCTTTGAGAAAAAGCTCCTGGATTTCCACCGGGACTGTTATCTGCGGGGAGAGGTGTCCGTGTGCTTTACCAGCATGCAGCACATCCTGGACCCCCTGCGGGCGGAGGGTATCCCCTGCGTGCGCATCTACCCTTCGGAGGAGGCGGTGCAGGAGCAGGTGCACCATCTGCAGATCCTGGACCTGTCCGCCCGGGAAAACCAGGGCAAGCTGGCGGTCATCGCCATTCATTTTGACTACACCTTCGACGACGAGCACGACCTGTTCCTCCGGGAGTGGGAGAAGGTCCGCTACCAAAACGAGTTCAAAGAGCGGGTGTACGCCCTGGCCCAGCGGATGGAGGCCGCCGTATTCGGCGGCGGCCTGGACCACTATTTCATCGTTACCACCCGCACCATGCTCATGAACGTGTTTTTGAAGGACAAGGAATACTGCCGGCTGCTGCAATACGGCCAGCGGTCTCCGGAATACCGGGTGTGGCTGGGCATCGGCATCGGCAACTCCATGCTGGAGGCCAAGTCCCGGGCCCACATGGCCCTAAACCACGCCGTGGCGGACCGCTCCGGCAGCTCCTACCTGGTGGAAAACGAGCAGCAGGTGGCGGAGCCTCTGGAATACAGCGGGCCGCAGCCGGGAGAGCAGGCCCAGAGCTTTTTCGCCAAAAAGCTCCAGGTGGGCACCGACACCCTGGAAAAGCTCCAGCGGGTCCTGCGCCAGTACGGGGACACCATGACCTCCGAGGAGCTGGCACAGCGGCTGAACATCACCGCCCGCAGCGTCAACCGCATCATCGCCCGGCTGGAGGAGGAGGGCTGCGTCACCATCGTTGGCAAGCGCTCCACCGGCAAGGGCCGCCCAGCCCGGGTCATGAAATTCATCCTGCCGGACAGTCTGCCGGATGTGGACGGCACCCCGCTGTAAAACGCCGAATGAAAGACCGGAGAACCTTCGTCCTCCGGTCTTTCATTCAATTCCCCTTCACCTTGGAATCCATGATGTCCTTGTCCACGCAGAAGAAGGTGAACTCCCCGGTGGCGATGAGCTTGCCGTCGTCGCCGGTGATGTCCACCGCCGTCAGCACCGTGGAATGTCCCCGGTGGCGGACGGTGGCCGTGGCCCGGACGGTGCCCTCCGACTGGTTGCGCAGGAAGTGGAGGGCGCTGGTCTGGGTGACATAGTAGCGGCCGTCGGTGTGGGCGGCGGTGCCGGTGGCGTTGTCCGCCAGGGTGTAGATGGCGCCGCCGTGAATCATGCCATAGGGGTTTTTGCTCTCCGGCCGGATGGTGAGCTTGAACACCGCCCGGTCCCGCTCCACGGATTCCATCTCAATAAAATTATGGAGCATGAAGCCGTTTTTCTTCTCCCGCTCCTGGATTACCTTTTCGAGCTCCGTCATGAAACTATCCTCATTTCTCTCATTTGCCCCTTAGTGTACCATGGCTCCCGCTTCTTTTCCACATTTTTTTGAAAACGGGGTTGACAAATGTCTCTCAATGCGTATACTGAACATATGAACAATTATTCATTTGTTAAGGAGGGGCCCATGGAAGATCGCTACAATGTCGAGTGCTGCGACTTTATCCACGCCCACGAGGAGATCGTGGAAAAGGTCCGCCGGGAGATGCCGGGGGAGGACACCCTGTACGACCTGTGCGAATTGTTCCGCATTTTCGGCGACTCTACCCGCATCCGCATTTTGTACGTGCTGTTTGAGGCGGAGATGTGCGTGTGCGACATCGCGGCGCTGCTGGGCATGACCCAATCCGCCATTTCCCATCAGCTGCGGGCGCTGAAAAACGCGCGGCTGGTGAAGGCCCGCCGGGAGGGCAAGACCGTGTTCTACTCCCTGGCGGACGACCATGTGAAGACCATCATCGACCAGGGTCTGGAGCATGTAGCCGAGTAAGTTTTCCACATTTTTATAAAAACGGGAGGAAATCATCATGAAAAAGCGTTTCAAATTCGTTGTGGACTGCGCCAACTGCGCCGCCAAGGTGGAAGCCGCCGTGAAGAAGATCGACGGCGTCAACGACGCCACCGTGAACTTCATGGCCCAGAAGCTGGTCCTGGATGCCGATGACGCCCGCTTTGACGAGATCTTGAAGGAAGTCGAAGCCGTGGCCAAAAAGGTGGAGCCCGACTGCGAGTTGTTCGTTTGACACCCTGCCGCTCCGGGGGATGGAACATCCCCCGGAGCATGAATATTCCTGTCCAGACCGGGGCTCCGGGCTGGACGAATTTTGACCCTTTTCCCCTGGAAAGGAGAATTTTTCCGTGAAAGACCTTACGAAAAAACAGAAAAAAATGCTGCGGCGCATCGTCGCCGCAGCTGTGCTGCTGGTCCTTGTGAAGGGGCTGTGCGCCCTGGAGCTGCTGCCGGAGCAGGGACTTTTGACGGCTCTTTGCTACCTGGCGCCCTACGCCGTCATCGGCTGGGACGTTTTGTACCGGGCCGTCCGCAACATCCGGGGCGGCCAGGTGTTTGACGAGAACTTCCTCATGGCCCTGGCCACTGTGGGCGCCTTCGCCACGGCGGAATACGCCGAGGCGGTGTTCGTTATGCTGTTCTACCAGGTGGGCGAGCTGTTCCAGGACTACGCCGTGGGCAAGTCCCGGCAGTCCATCGCCGCCCTTATGGACATCCGCCCCGACACCGCTAACTTAGAGCGGGAGGACGGCTCCACAGAGGAGGTGGACCCGGAGGACGTGGCGGTGGGCGCTGTCATCGTGGTGAAGCCCGGCGAGCGGGTGCCCCTGGACGGCACGGTCCTCACCGGCGAATCCTCGCTGGACACCGCCGCCCTCACCGGCGAATCCGTGCCCCGGGACGTGGGCGTGGGCGACGACGTCATCAGCGGCTGCGTCAACCAGAGCGGTGTTCTGCGCATCCGGGTGACCCGGCCCTGCGAGGAATCCACCGTGTCCAAGATTCTGGACCTGGTGGAAAACGCCAGCGAGAAAAAATCCACCAGCGAGAACTTCATCACCCGCTTCGCCCGGTACTACACCCCCTGCGTGGTGCTCTCCGCCGCGGCGCTGTTCCTCATTCCCACAATCCTGCTGGTCCTGGGCGCGCCCCTGGGCTTTTTGAACGGCACCGTCTGGACGGACTGGCTCCACCGGGCTCTCATCTTCCTGGTCATCTCCTGCCCCTGCGCGTTGGTGATCTCCGTGCCCTTGAGCTTCTTCGGCGGCATCGGCGGCGCCAGCAAGTGCGGCATCCTGGTGAAGGGCAGCAACTACTTAGAGGCCCTGGCCAAGACGGAGACCATCATCTTCGACAAGACCGGAACCTTGACCAAGGGCACCTTCACCGTCACCGCCGTCCACCCGGAGGAGGGCTTCACGGCGCAGCAGGTGCTGGAATACGCCGCCCTGGCGGAGCAGTACTCGGACCACCCCATCTCCCTGTCCCTGCGGAAGGCCTGCCAGTCCCAGCTTGACGCCGGCCGGGTCTCGGACGTGGAGGAGATCGCCGGCCACGGCGTGTGCGCCAAGGTGGACGGCCGGACCGTGTGCGTGGGCAACAGCCGCCTCATGGAGCGGCAGAACGTGAATTTCCTGCCCTGCGAGCTGCCGGGCACCATCGTCCACGTGACGGCGGACGGTTTCTACGCCGGACACATCGTCATCTCGGACCTGCCCAAGGAGGACGCCAGGGACGCCATCGCCGACCTGAAGGCCAGCGGCGTGAAGCGGACCGTCATGCTCACCGGCGACGCCGAGGCCGTGGCCAAGTCCGTGGCCGCGGAGCTGGGCGTGGACGAGTACCACGCCCAGCTGCTGCCGGCGGACAAGGTGGACTGGGCGGAGCGCATCCTTGCCGCCAAGCGTCCGGAAGCCCGGGTGGCCTTCGTGGGCGACGGCATCAACGACGCGCCGGTCCTCAGCCGGGCGGACATCGGCATCGCCATGGGCGCCCTGGGCTCTGACGCCGCCATTGAGGCCGCGGACATCGTCCTCATGGACGACAAGCCCTCCAAGATCGCCACGGCCATGCGCATTTCCCGCAAGACGCTGCGCATCGTCAAGCAGAACATCTGGTTCGCCCTGGGCGTCAAGGGCGCGGTACTGCTGCTGGGCGCCTTCGGCATGGCCACCATGTGGGAGGCCGTGTTCGCCGACGTGGGCGTGGCCTTCATCGCCATCCTCAACGCCATGCGGTGCCTGCGGGTGGAGGAGTTCCGGAAATGACCTGCCGGGCCAACAGAAAAAGCACACCGAAGCGGCCGCTTCGGTGTGCTTTTTTATCTACGCTGTTTTTCGCCGGGTCTTACTTCTTGTAGCCGCACTTGGGGCAGACGCCGTTTTCATTCAGCGCGATACCGCACAGGGGGCAGCGGTCCATCTGCTTCGTGGGCGTATATTCCTGGGAGGCGGCGTTGACGCCGCTGGTAAAGGTGAGCTTGGCGATGTTCAGCTTATCCTTCAGCAGGTCGTATACGATCTTGATCATACCCTCCACGGTCATGGTCTCCTTCGTCACCACCAGGCGGCACTCCGGATACGCGGTGGCCAGCTCCGTCTGGAAGGCGGGACCCTTCATCTTGTTGGTGGGCGCGCCGTTGCGGATGCCCTGCTCCTCGTAGACCTTCAGCACCGCGGGCAGCAGGGGGTCGTCCTCCCGCAGGATCAGCGCGTGGTCAAAGTTTTTCAGCACTTCCCAGGCGGTTTTCTGGATCTCATTGCAGGGGAATACCATATTGACGCCGGGCTCCACGGAATCCTCCACCTCAATGGTCAGAACGCCGGTGTGTCCATGGAGATACTGCGCCTCTCCTTTAAAACCGTAGAATCTGTGGGCGTATTGCAGGTCCAACTTCGTAATGCTTCTCATAATGATTGCCTCCCCTTTTGATCTATCATTTACGGATGATTCCTCAGCGTCCGTATACGCTCCACAGCAGCCGCCCGGTGCCCGCGCCTCACGTTCTGCACTGGGGACAGATTCCCGTGAACAGAATGTCATGGCCCGTCAGTTCAAAGCCATGGGTGTCCTTGATCTTCTCCTCCAGGTGGGGGATGTATTCCATGTCCACATCAAAGACACGGCCGCATCTCTCGCATTTGATATGATAGTGCGGATGGCACCAGCGCTCAAACCGGTCCGCTCCGCCGGGGACCTCGATCCTGCGGATCTTCCCCATCTGGGACAGGCGGTTCAAATTCCGGTACACCGTCGCCCGGCTGATGTTGGGGTGGTCTTTGACGATGGCGTCGTAGACCTCATCGGCAGTCACATGTCCCGGAAGCTGTTGGACGGTCTCCTGTACCAGAGAGCATTGGATCGTGTTTCGTTTTATCATAACAATCAAATCCTATCGTTTCTTATTAATATAATATATCAATAAGGAATATATGTCAATTATATTTTTACAGCTGTTCGCTGTTTTAGGGGGAGACATTGAAAAAAGGCCGCCAAAGGCGGTCTTTTTTCTTGATTCCAACATTTCAGTGTATCTTGCTCCGGCGGGGACCCCGAAGTGGTGACTGGCGCACCTCAGCCGGATTTATTCCAGCGTTTCCAGCTCTGCCTGCCACAGATTCATTTTCGCGTCAGACGGCATGCGCCAGTCGCCGCGGGGGGAGAGGGCCACGGAGCCGATCTTGGGGCCGTCGGGGACGCAGTTGCGCTTGAACTGCTGGGAGAAGAAGCGGCGGTAGAAGGTCTTGAGCCACTTCAAAATGACCTCCCGGCTGTACTGACCCCCCAGGGCGTACACCGCCAGGCGGTACACCTTCCGGGGAGAGAAGCCCCAGCGGAGCATGTAGTACAGGAAGAAGTCGTGGAGCTCGTAGGGTCCCACCAGGTCCTCGGTCTTTTGACTGATCTGCCCCTGGACGGCGGGCAGCAGCTCCGGGGAAACGGGGGTGTCCAGAATGTCCTCCAGCACGTCGTGGAGGGCCTCGTCCTTTTTGGCGTTGTCCCGGGCCAGGTAGGCTACCAAATGCCGCACCAGAGTCTTGGGGATGGAGCAGTTGACGGCGTACATGCTCATGTGGTCGCCGTTATAGGTGCACCAGCCCAGAGCCAACTCGCTGAGGTCGCCGGTGCCGATGACGATGCCGCCGCTCTGGTTGGCGATGTCCATAAGGACCTGGGTCCGCTCCCGGGCCTGGCCGTTTTCAAAGGTGACAGAGTGGTCCTCCATGTCGTGGCCGATGTCCTTGAAATGGCTGCGGACGGAGTTGGAAATGTCCACGGTACGCAGCGTAGCGCCCATCTGCTCCGCCAGGATGACAGCGTTGTTGCGGGTGCGGTCCGTGGTGCCGAAGCAGGGCATGGTGACGGCCACGATGTCCGTCATGGGCCGGTCCAGCATCTTCATGGCGAGGCCGGTGATGAGGACCGCCAGCGTGGAGTCCAGGCCGCCGGAGAGGCCCACCACCGCTGTTTTTGCGCCGGTGTGCTCCAGCCGCTGCTTGAGGCCCAGGGAGGCGGTGAGTAAAATCTCCCGGCAGCGGGCGTCCCGGTCCTCCTTCCCCTCGGGGACGAAGGGCTGGGGAGCCACGTAGCGGGTGAGCTTCGTGTCGGACACGGTGAGGGAGAAGGGGACCTCCCACACCGCCGGCGCCTGGTCGAACATCTGGGTCCGGCGGCGCTCGTAAGCCAGTTTCTGCACATCCACCTCGGACACCAGCATTCCGCCGTCGAACCGGCGCTCCGCCAGCATGGTGCCGTTTTCCGCGATCATCTGGTGGGCGCCGAACACCACGTCGGAAGAGGACTCTCCCTCGCCGCAGCTGGTATAGACATAGCCGCACAGCAGCTTTGCCGACTGCATGGTCACCAGCTGGCGGCGGTAGGCGTCCTTGCCGATGATGTCGTTGCTGGCGGAGAGGTTGCCCACCACGGTGGCCCCAGCCGCCGCCAGGTCCACGGCGGGGGAGCAGGGCGCCCACATGTCCTCGCAGATCTCAAAGCCCAGGGCCAGGTCCGGCATGGCGGCGCAGCGGAACACCAGCTTGTTTCCGAAGGGCACGGACTTGCCGAACAGCGTCACCGTCCCATTCTCCGCCGGAGCGGCGGCAAACTGGCGCTTTTCGTAAAATTCGCTGTAATTGGGCAGATGGGTCTTGGGGACCACGCCCAAAACCGCTCCTTTTTGTATAATTGCCGCGCAATTATACAATTTGTTATTGACCCGCAGGGGCAGGCCCACAGCGGTGACCACCTCCAGGTTCCTGGTAGCCTCCAGCACGGTGGCCAGCGCCTGCTCCGCGCCCCGCAGCAGGGCGTCCTGGTAAAACAGGTCGCCGCAGGTGTAGCCCGTCAAGCCCAGCTCCGGCAGCACCAGCACCTTGGCGCCGGCCTTTTCCGCCTTGCGCATCAAGGTAAAGGTCTGCTCCGCGTTATAGTCGCAGTCCGCCAGGCGCAGCTTCGGTGTGCCGCAGGCCACGGTGATGAACCCATCTTTCATATGAAAAACCTCCTGTCGGGAATATCGTTTGCTTGTATTTTACACCGGGCAATTCGCTTTTACAAGTGAGCCTTTGTCCATTCCGCCCCTCCCGCCGGTTTTTAAACACAAAAAGGACCGCCGGTGGCGGTCCTTTTTGCTGTGTGTGTTTTAGGAGGGAGAAAACGCATTGGGCTTGGGAGGACCCTTTGCTTGATGATAAGATACTAAATAATTTTGACCGAATTATGTTTTTCTTATGAACAGTTTGTGAATGTTTCAGAGGAAAACGATTGCTTTCGCGATGCCCGGAAAAAAGGAGCTTTGTTTTTTACAAAGCTCCTTTTTTGTTCAATGCCTGTACGCCACTTTGCGGCGCTCAAAGGCCACGGTTCTTATTTGAACTTCCGGCTTTCCATGACCGCCAGCTCGTCGCAGCGGTTATTATACTCGTTCTCCGCGTGGTTTCCCCACAGGACTTTCGTCCTGTGGGGGCCCCGGATTTGATTTGACCGGGCAGGCTCAGCCCGCCCGGTCCAAGATTTTGCTGCGCAAAATGCTTGTGCGCTGCTTCCGCAGCGGCGCCGCTTTGCGGCGCTCAAAGGCCACGGTTCTTATTTGAACTTCCGGCTTTCCATGACCGCCAGCTCGTCGCAGCGGTTGTTATACTCATTCTCCGCGTGGTTTCCCCACAGGACTTTCGTCCTGTGGGGGCCCCGGATTTGATTTGACCGGGCAGGCAAAGCCCGCCCGGTCCAAGATTTTGCTGCGCAAAATGCTTGTGCGCTGCTTCCGCAGCGGCGCCGCTTTGCGGCGCTCAAAGGCCACGGTTCTTATTTGAACTTCCGGCTTTCCATGACCGCCAGCTCGTCGCAGCGGTTATTATACTCATTCTCCGCGTGGCCTTTGACCCAGTGGTAGTGGAGGGTGTGGATGTCCGTCAGGGCCAGCAGCCGGTCCCACAGGTCCGGGTTCAATGCGGGCTTTTTGTCGCTTTTTACCCAGCCCCGGGCCTTCCAGCCCTTCGCCCAGCCCTTGGAGAGGCCGTCGATGACGTACTTGGAGTCGGACCACAGCTCCACGATGCAGGGCTCCTTCAAAAGGGACAGGGCCTGGATGACGGCGGTGAGCTCCATGCGGTTGTTGGTGGTCTCCGCCTCGCCGCCGGACAGCTCCCGCCTGTGGGAGCCGTAGAGCAGGATGGCGCCCCATCCTCCCGGGCCGGGGTTACCGCTGCAAGCGCCGTCTGTATAGATCGTAACTGTTTTCATGATGCTTTCTCCTGAAACAACCCATGTAACGGGAAAAATACAGAGCTTAAATTCTCATAGTCAAACAAAGATTGGTAAACCAGGCAGTGATACTGGCGAAGGAGCTCAGAGGTCTCAGCATCCGCGTGGTCATAGGACTGCCATTCTCCACTTTTTGCGGAATAGTACCCACGGCGGTTCATTGCCGGTATCTCCTGTTCCAGGTCTTTCAAAAAGCAATTGTATGGGGGCAGCGAAATTTCCGCCGCGTCATACACATAGCCGGAGAGATAATTCAAGCTGGTGATCGGAATGACCTGTTCCTCCGAATCATAGTTTGTCCAAATGAAGAAGGGAACCGTATACTGCAACTCAGCTTCACGAAGTCCCCATTCCGAGGAAGGTTTCCCAATGACTTCTTCCAGAAAACCATCGCTGAGACTGGGCTGGTGGTCCCCGAAAAAGACGATGACCACATCTTCCTCCACATTCGAAAAATAATCGATCAGGAACTCCAGGGCGGAATCGCTCTCGTGCAGCAGCGACAGGTATTGTTCCACATCCGGATAGTCCCGGGAATACCCCTCCAGCGTAACTGTCTTTTCATAGTTTTCCCCTGTATAGTCATATCCGCCGTGGTTTTGCATGGTCACACCGAAAATGAAATCCTGATTGTTTTTTTCCCGCTCATAGACCTCGATGATCTTTTCATACATCTCCCGGTCGCTTACATATTTTCGCACCAGGTCTTTTTGCGGGAAATCATCCAGAAACAACATCTCGTCAAACCCGAGCAGGGGATATGCGTTGTCCCGGTTCCACCCACTTGCCAGAAGCGGATGCATGGCGACGCAGTCATATCCCAGCGACTTCAGCTCACTGACCATGGAGTATGTGGGATTCTTGATGTACGTTTTATACGCCGAAGAGCCCTCCGGCAAAAAATGTACGGAATTTCCCGTTAAAAACTCATACTCGGAATTTGGCGTACCGCCGCCGTAAATACTTGAAAGGGCACAGCCCTTGACGGTATTTTCCGTGAGGCTGTGATAAAAGGGAAGCACATCCTTCATGTTGGTGCGGAGCGAGCCGCAGGCCTCATAATCCGTGAAAGACTCATTCATGATCACGATGATATTGGGCTTTCGCCGCATGGGTTCCGGCTCTGTGGAATACTGCTCCTCCAACTTTGTGACGACTCCATCACCGTATCCATCCGGCTTTTTCACAAAGGCATCCTTTGCCGTTAAAGTAAAGTTCAGCAAAAAACCGTTGTCCCACCTGGTATTAAAAAACCGAATATCCCCCAAATTTTTTTCGCTGACACAAATTAGTAAAATCAGTCCGGCCACCAACACACCGCTGAATACACGCTGCCTTTTCCCAGCCTTTGAGTTGCGCAGATTGACCCGGTATAAAGCAGCCAACTCCAGACCAAACAGGAGCAACCCATACCGCATGACCCTTGTTACGGAAAAATGATAATTGGAAATGACGTTCAGGGCTGTTTTTGCGCTGAAAATGTCGTAAAAAACCAAGTCCGCGCCACGGCCTTGCGTAACAAATTCATCGATCAGCGTAAATCCGATCAACAGAAACTGAGACACCACAAGAGACGTTTTCCACTTGCCGCTAAATAAAAACACCGCCAGAGATACTACTGCACAGCACGCCGTGTTCAGTCCGACAAGAAACCATCCCAGCTTAAAAAAGGAGCATACAAAAACATTTGACTTAAAAACGCGGTGATGACACTGCCGCCCAACAGCATGGCCCAGCCGAAAACAACCGAAGGCCGTCCCTCCGGAATATCAACTTTCAGCAGGGAAATCAACATGGCAGCAGCCAGAAAGACAACTGCCGCTTTCCGGGAAACATCCACTGCGCCCACGGTGCACAGCACCAGCAACGAAGAAAAAATTCCCGTGATGACAGCACTGTCCAGCCCTATTTGAATGGATATATCAAACCAGCCGGTTCGCAAAAGGTCTCTCTCAAATTTACGCCGGAGCATAGGTCGCTCGTCTCCTCAAACTTACAGAATATCATGGCAGATGCCATCTTTTTTGATCAAGATGGCATCTGCTTTTTATTTATGCATGTTTTCTCACGCCTCAGTGCCGGTCTCCGTCTCCTGGGATTCGTCCTTGTCCGCCAGAGCCAGGGAGATGACCCGGTCGCCCTCCTCCTTGAAGCGCATGACGATGACGCCCTGAGTGGCCCGGCCGGCGGTGCGGATATTCTCCACAGCGGTGCGGATGAGGATGCCCGCCTGGGTCACCAGGAGCAGGTCCTCGCTGCCGTCCACCACCTTGACGCCTACGACGCCGCCGGTCTTTTCCGTGACCATGTAGTTCTTGATGCCGAGGCCGCCCCGGTTGGTGATGCGGTATTCCTCCACGCTGGTGCGCTTGCCGTAGCCCTTTTCCGTGATGGAGAGGACGCACTTGCCCTCGGCGGCCCGGGCAGCGCCCACCACGTAGTCGCCCTCCCGGAGGCGGATGCCCCGGACGCCCACGGCGGTGCGGCCCATGGGCCGGATGTCGTTTTCGTCGAAGCAGACCGCCTGGCCGTCATGGGTGGCGATGAGGATCTTCTTGGTGCCGTCGGTCTCCCGGACGGTGACCAGGGCGTCGCCCTCGTCCAGGGTCAGGGCGCGGATGCCGTTGTTCCGCAGGTTCTTCAGCGTGGACACCGGCAGGCGCTTTACGGTGCCGTTGCGGGTGACCATCACCAGGTACAGCTCCTCATTCCCGGTCTCCCGGAAGTGGAGCATGGTCTGGACCCGCTCGCCCTGCTCCACCTGGAGGATGTTGACGATATTGGTGCCCTTGGCGGTCTTGCCGGACTCGGGGATCTGATAGCCCTTCTTCCGGTAGACCTTGCCGGTGTCGGTGAAGAAGAGGATATAGTCGTGGGTGGAGGCGGTGAACACGTCCACCACATAGTCCTCCTCCCGGGTGGTGATGCCCTTTTTACCCATGCCGCCCTTGCTTTGGGCGGTGTACTCGCTGACGGGGGTGCGCTTGATGTAGCCCGCCTGGGTGAGGGTAAAGACGCACTGTTCCTCCTCAATGAGGTCCTCAATGTCGATCTCGTCCTCCACGTCCTGGATCTCGGTCTTGCGGTCGTCGCCGAACTTGTCGGCGATGGCCTGGAGCTCTTCTTTCAAAATCTGGCGGACCAGACCCTCGTCGGAGAGGACCTTGTTGTACCAGGCGATCTTCTCCTCCAGCTCCTTGTACTCCGCCTCCAGCTTCTCCCGGTCCAGTCCCTGGAGGGCCTTGAGGCGCATGTCCAGAATGGCCTGGGCCTGGATGTCGTCCAGGCCGAAGCGGGCCATGAGGTTTTCCTTGGCGTCGTCATAGCTGGAGCGGATGATCTTAATGACCTCGTCGATATTGTCCTGGGCGATGAGCAGGCCCTCCAGCAGGTGGGCCCGCTCCTGGGCCTTTTTCAAGTCGTACTTCGTCCGCCGGACGATGATCTCCTCCTGGAAGGCCAGGTACTCGTCGATGATGTGCCGCAGGGAGAGTATTTTGGGCTGGGACTGGTTCTGCACCAGGGCCAGCATGTTGATGGCAAACGTCGTCTGCAGCTGGGTCTGGGCGAAAAGGCGGTTGAGCACCACCTGGGGGTTGGCGTCCCGCTTCAGCTCGATCACGATGCGCATGCCGTTGCGGTCGGACTCGTCCCGGATGTCGGAAATGCCCTCCAGGCGCTTGTCCTCCACCTGCTCGGCCATGCTCTTGATGAGCATGCGCTTGTTGACCTGGTAGGGAATTTCCGTGATGACGATGCGGGTGCGGTCCTTGCCGAACTCCTCAAACTCGTGGCGGGCCCGGATGACCAGCCGGCCCCGGCCGGTGGCGTAGGCCGCCCGGATACCGCTGCGGCCCATGATGATGCCCCGGGTGGGGAAGTCGGGGCCCTTCACGTGCTGCATGAGGTCCGCCAGGGTAGCCTCCGGGTCGTCCAGCACGCAGATGCAGGCGCCGATGACCTCCCGCAGGTTGTGGGGCGGGATGTTGGTGGCCATGCCCACGGCGATGCCGCTGGAGCCGTTCACCAGCAGGTTGGGGAAGCGGGAGGGGAGGACCCGGGGCTCCTTGCGGCTTTCGTCAAAGTTGGGGTCCCAGTCCACGGTGTCCTTGTCAATGTCCCGCAGCATTTCGTTGGAGATCTTGGCCAAACGGGCCTCGGTGTAACGGTAGGCCGCCGGGGGGTCGCCATCCACGGAGCCGAAGTTGCCGTGGCCGTCCACCAGCATGTAGCGCATGGAGAAATCCTGGGCAAGGCGGACCAGGGCGTCGTACACGGAGGCGTCGCCGTGGGGGTGATACCGGCCCAGCACGTCGCCCACGCAGGTGGCGGACTTTTTGAAGGGCCGGTCAGAGGTGAGGTTGTCCTCGTACATGGCGTACAGGATGCGGCGGTGGACGGGCTTCAGGCCGTCCCGCACGTCCGGCAGGGCCCGGCCCACGATGACGCTCATGGCGTACTCAATGTAGGATTTCTCCATCTCGGGGACCAGGGGGGATTCCACGATCCGCTGGTCGGGATACCGGATCTCCTCGGGGTCGTATTGGGGTTTTTTAGACATGTCGGTATCCCTCCTTTAGTAATCCAGATTCACGGCGTACTTGGCGTTCTTTTCGATGAACTCCTTGCGGGGCTCCACCTTTTCGCCCATTAAAATGGTAAAGGTCTCGTCGGCCTTCACGGCGTCGTCCAGGGTGATGCGGCGCAATGTCCGCTTCTCCGGGTCCATGGTGGTCTCCCACAGCTCGTGGGGGTTCATTTCGCCCAGGCCCTTGAAGCGGTTGATGTCCACCTTCACATTGGGGTTGCCGCCCCGCAGCTCGGCGGAGATGGCGTCCCGCTCCTCGTCGGAGAAGGCCACCCGGGTGGTCTTGCCCCGGGTCAGCTTATAAAGGGGCGGCACGGCGGAGTACACATACCCCTGCTCAATGAGGGGCCGCATGAAGCGGAAGAAGAACGTCAGCAGCAGGGTGCGGATGTGGGAGCCGTCCACATCCGCATCGGCCATGATGATGACCTTGTGATAGCGGAGCTTGGCGGGGTCGAACTCGTCGCCGATGCCGGCGCCCAGGGCCGTGATGACCGGCTGGAGCTTGTCGTTGCCGTAGACCTTGTCCGCCCGGGCCTTTTCCACGTTCAGCATCTTGCCCCACAGGGGCAGGATGGCCTGGAACCGGGAGTCCCGTCCCTGGGTGGCGGAGCCGCCTGCGGAGTCGCCCTCGACGATGTAAATTTCGGTGAGCTCTGGGTTATTTTCATTGCAGTCCCGGAGCTTGTCGGGCATGGCGGCGCCGCCGAGAGCGGTCTTGCGGCGGATGGATTCCCGGGCGCGCTTGGCGGCCTCCCGGGCACGGCCCGCGGTGAGTGCTTTGTCCAAAATCATGCGGCCCACCTGGGGATTCTCCTCCAGGAAAACCTCCAGCTTGTCGGAGACGATGTTATTCACCAGGGTGCGAATTTCGCTGTTGCCCAGCTTCGCCTTCGTCTGGCCCTCAAACTGGGCCTCCGTCAGCTTTACGGAAATGACGCAGGTGAGGCCCTCCCGGCAGTCCTCGCCGGAGACCTTCTCATCGTCCTTGAGCATTTTGATCTTGCGGCCGTAGGCGTTGAGAACGTTGGTCAGCGCCCGCTTGAAGCCCTCCTCGTGCATGCCGCCCTCGGGGGTGTGGACATTGTTGGCGAAGGACAAAATGGTCTCGTTATAGCCGTCGTTATACTGCAGGGCAACCTCCGCCATGGAGTCGTCCTTCTGCCCGGCCATGTAGATAACGCCGGGGTGCAGGGCGTCCTTGCTCTTATTGAGCCAGGTGACGAACTCCCGGATGCCGCCCTCATAGCACAGGTCATCCGATTCTTCCTTGCCGGGGCGCTTATCCACAGTGCGGATGCGCAGGCCAGCGTTCAAGAACGCCTCCTCCCGCATGCGGGTGTGGAGGGTCTCGTAATTGTACACCGTGTCCTCGAACATCTCCGGGTCCGGCTTGAAGGTGACGGTGGTGCCGGTGTGGTCCGTGGTACCGATGACGGTCATTTCCTCCGTCACATGGCCCCGGGAGAACTTCATTTCGTGAATTTTGCCGTCCCGGTGGACCTGGACCGTCAGCCACTCGGAAAGGGCGTTGACCACGGAGGCGCCCACGCCGTGGAGGCCGCCGGAGACCTTGTAGCCGCCACCGCCGAACTTGCCGCCGGCATGGAGGACGGTATACACCACCTCCAGGGCGGGCTTTCCGGTCTGGGCCTGGATGTCCACGGGGATGCCGCGGCCGTTGTCCTCCACGGTGATGGTGTCGTCCTCGTTGATCTGCACGAGAATATCCGTGCAGTAGCCGGCCAGGGCCTCGTCGATGGCGTTGTCCACGATCTCGTACACCAGGTGGTGCAGGCCGGAGGTGGACGTGGAGCCGATATACATGCCGGGCCGCTTGCGGACAGCCTCCAGTCCCTCCAGGACCTGGATCTCGGAGGCGTCGTATTCGTTGGCCGCATCCACGGCGGTGGAGTTTAAAATCTCATTTTCTGCCATGTGGTTTCTCCTTTCAAGGGGGTCGTTTTCCTTATACAAGGCAAGAAGAGCCGGGCCGGAGCCCTTTCCGGCCCGTTTCTCCTTGCCTCGTGCTTTTGCTTATAATTCCAGCTTCCGGCTCTCCGCCCGGTTTTTTAGGGTGGAGGGCGCCAGCTGGCTCAGATACACGATCTGGGGGTGGTAGGGGTGGTCGCAGACCACGAAGGACTTGGGCAGGTCGCCGGACACATCCAGCACCACGCCCTCCTGCTCCGCCGCCGCCAGATATTCCCGGGTGCGCTTTCCGTAGCTGCATTTATCCAGGTCAAAAATACCGATGATGCGGTGGTCGGAGACGATCTCGTTCTGGCCTAAATGAAGGTACATACCTGTATTCCTTTCCCAAACACAAATCCCTTACCGGATGACGCCATGCTCCACGTGAAACACCCGGCCCCCCAGCATCCGGGGCAGGCGGTCATCCTCGCAGCAGGTAATGAACACCTGGCCGCCGGCGATGCGGTTGAGCACAAACTCCTGGCGCTTGGGGTCCAGCTCGCTGAGCACATCGTCCAGCAGCAGCACCGGATACTCCCCGGTGACGTTTTTGTAGATTTCCCGCTCCGCCAGCTTCATGGAAAGAGCCGCCGTCCGGGTCTGGCCCTGGGAGGCGTAGCTCTTGGCGTCCCGGCCGTCGATGGTGACCGACAAATCGTCCTTGTGGGGGCCGGACAAACACAGCCGGGAGGCCCGCTCCGCTATCTGGTGGTCCTCCATGTGGCGGCGCAGCTGCTCCGTGAGAACGGAGACCTCCGCCGATGGGTCCGTGACGGCGGACACCGTCTGATACCGGACCTCCAACACCTCCCGGCCGCCGGAGCACTCCCGGTGGTGCATGGCGGCGTACTCGCTGAGCCGGGACGCGAACTGGCTGCGGTAATGGACCAGCACGGCGCCGAAGCGCACCAGCTGCTCGTTGAAGTCCGGCAGAGCCGCCAGCAGGTCCGGCCGCTCCTCGCTGTCCCGCAGGATGCGGGTCTTTTGATCATAGGCCCGGTGATAGGCGGAAAGGGCTGCGGCATACCGGGGACGAAGTTGACATAACGCATTATCCATAAACTTCCGCCGGCTGGCGGCGCCCTCCCGGATAAGGTACAGGTCGTCCGGACAGAAGAAGACAGTGTTGTACACCTGGCTCAGCTCGGCGCTGTTTTTCGCCGGCACCTGGTTAACGGACATTTTTCGCCGCCTGTCCCGGTAAAGGTCCACCCGGACCCGGAAATCCCGGTCTCTGGCGAAGATATTTGCCTCCATCCGGGCGGAGGGCGCGTCGAAGCCGATCATCTCCCGGTCCGTTTTGGCCCGGGGAGAGCGGCCGCAGGAGAGGTAGACCAGGGCCTCCAGCAGGTTGGTCTTGCCCTGGGCATTCTCGCCGAAAATGACGTTGCACCACGGGTCGAACCGGACCGACTGGTTTCCATAATTCCGAAAGGACTGGAGGGTCAGGACGTCAATCCGCATAGGACACCGTGTAGTGCTGCCCCGCGAAGCAAACGTCGTCGCCGGGACGGATCTTCTTGCCCCGCATGGTGCACACCTCGCCGTTCACAGTGACCTCGCCGGCTTGGATGCGCTCCTTGGCCTCGCCGCCGGTCTCTACCAGGTTGGCGAACTTCAAAAGGTCCTGGAGCTTGATAAATTCAGTTGTAATGATGATGGTTTTCATAGCGCTCCTGTTCGTTTTCAGACGGTTACTCCGCGGATTTCAGACGCACCGGCAGGACCATGTAGAGGAAGTTCTCCTCACCGTCCACGGGGACGATAATGGCGGGGGACACGCCGGTATTCAGCTCGATCTTTACGGTATCGGCGGGGGCGTAGCGCAGGGCCTCCATCAAATAGCGGTTGTTGAAGCCGATCTCCAGACCGCCGCCGTCGCCGGAGAGGCGGCAGACGTCCTTGGCCTCGCCGTTGCCGGTCTTGGCGGAGAGAAATACCTTGTCATGGTCGAACAGGCACCGGACGGGGCTTTTCAGCTTATCGGAAATGACCACGGACACACGGTCGATGCTCTCGATCAATGCCTTGGTGTCGGCGATGACGGTGATGGGGTTTTTCCGGGGGATGGCGTTCTTATAGTCCAGGAACTCGCCCTCCAGCCGGCGGCAGATGAGCTCCGTGTCGCCCACCTCAAACAAAATGTGCCGCTTGCCCAGGGTGACGGAGGCCAGGTCCTCGGTGTCGGCGCAGATGCTCTTCACCTCGTTGAGGGCGGAGCCGGGGGCCACGAAGGAGAAGGCGCCGCCCTCGATCTTTTCCAGGGGCTCCCGGCGGATGGCCAGGCGGAAGCCGTCCACCGCCACCATGGCAAGGCCCTTGTCCGTGACCTCAAACAGGGCGCCGGTGTGGACCGGGCGGCTTTCGTTGGTGGACACGGCGAAGGATGTCTCCTCGATCATGGCGCGGAGGACCTTCTGCTGGATGGAGACGGCGTACTCGTCCTCCACCTCCGGCAGGTCCGGATAGTCCGCGGCGGAAAGACCCACGATGTCGAAATCCGCGTCGCCGCAGTGGAGGTGGACCACCTGCTTTTCGTCGGAGGTGAAGGTGACCACATCGTCTGGCATGCGGCGGATGATGTCGCCGAACAGGCGGGCGTTCAGCACGATGTCGCCGCCCTGGGGCACATCGGCGGAGATCTTGGTGCGGATACCGGTCTGCATGTTGTAGCCGGAGACGGTCAGCTGATGGTCCGCGTGGAGCAGCAGCCCCTCCAGGGCGGGGATGGAGCTTTTCTGGGCGACGGCGCGGCTGGTGACGGCGATGGCGCTTTGCAGCAGCGTCTTTTCGCAGGAGAATTTCATGGGGACACGTCCTTTCAGTTGGGATAAATGGTCGCGGCCTGTCTTTTTAAACAGAAAAGAATCAATCTTTGTTAGTAAAAAGGAGCCGTAGAGAAAAAAGTTGTGGAAAAGGGCGGGAAACGCAGAAGCCGCAAGGGTTGGAAGCTCCACAGGGGGTGTTGAAAAGGTGCACGGATTTTCAACGGCCCGTTTCCCCGGAAAAGTTTCCACAGGAACGTTTTTGTTTTTCCACAGAAGAAGTGGAGAAAATACCGCCTTACCGGCGGGAGTTGATGTTGGTCTTGATGGCCTTCACGGTCTCGGCAAAGGCGGCGTCCTTCTTCATCTGCTTTTCCACCTGCTTGATGGAGTACAGCACCGTGGAGTGGTCCCGGTTGTCGAACTGCTTGCCGATGTCGTCCAGGCTCAGGTTCGTCATGCTGCGGATGAGGTACATGGCGATCTGCCGGGCGGCCACGGCGTCCCGCACCCGCTGCTGGCCCCGGATGATGGACTCCTCCAGGTTGTAGTACTTGCTGATGTACTCCAAAATGGCCTCGGGGGTGGGAACGTATTCGTTGCTGCGCTTGAGCATGTCCTGGATGGCACGGGTGACGGTTTCCTCGTCGGTGTCGTTGCCCAAAAGGTCCTTGAAGGCCATGATCTTATTGATGGTGCCCTCCAGCTGGCGGACGTTGGCGGTGACGTTCTCCGCGATGAACACCGCCACCTTGTCCGGCAGGTCCAAGCCCAGCAGCGCCGCCTTGTTCTTCACGATGGCCAGGCGGGTCTCAAAATCCGGCGGAGCCACGTCCACCAGCAGGCCCCACTCAAACCGGGTGCGGAGGCGGTCCTCCAGCATGGTCATCTCAGAGGGGGGACGGTCGGAGGTCAGAACGATTTGGCGGCCGGACTCGTAGAGGTTGTTGAAGGTATGGAAAAACTCCTCCTGGGTCTGCTTTTTGCCGGCGATGAACTGCACGTCATCCACCAGCAGAAGGTCCGCCTGGCGGTATTTTTCACGCATTTCGGCGGTCTTGTTTGGGCCGGCCTGGATGGCGGCCACCAACTCGTTGGTCAAATCGTCGCCCTTGACGTAGGCGATCTTGGCCCGGGAGTCGTTTTTCTTGATGACGTTGGCGATGGCGTAGATCAGGTGGGTCTTGCCAAGGCCGGAGTCCCCGTAAATGAGGAGGGGGTTGTAATTCTGGGCGGGATGCTCCGCCACCGCCACGGAGGCGGCGTAGGCCAGCTTGTTGGAGGGGCCCACCACAAAGGTCTCAAAGGTGAACTCGTCGGAGGTAAAGCGGTCACTCTGCTTTTTGGGTCCGCCGCTGAGCTCCGCGTACGCCAGGTCGTCCAGAATACGGACCTCGAAATCCATGGAGAAGAAATCCCGGATCGTATCCTTGATGTTTTTCATGAACAGGTTTTCAATGTTGCTCCGCTTGAAATCGTTGGAGCAGTGGAGAATGAAGGTATTTCCGCGGATGTCCACGGCCTCCAGCTCGTCGAACCAGGTGTTGATGGTCGTTTCCGAAAGCTCGCCCTTCAGTCGGTCCAGGATCTTATCCCACACATCAGCGACGGAATTCAAAAAGAAGCACCTCTCTCTAGTTAAAAATGGACAAAACAATACAGTGTTATTATAGCAAAAAAACGAATCGCTGACAATACATATTCTAATAATAAGTTCAAAAAAGTGAAAAAAATCCGGAGGGGAGAGGAGACTAGATATAGAGTTTTTTGACGGAGAAAAACACCACATTTTGAAATAGGTGTGTAAAAGCGGAAAAAAAGCAGATTTTTTACGGAATTTTTAAGTTTTTGTTGACACATTTGAAAAAAATCTGTATACTATTCGGTGCGCCGCGAATGGCGCCTTGATACTCGTTTACTGCGTCAGCCCTTCGGGGCGGCGTCGAGTAAGTGTCATCCCCAGGGATGACCGGAATTCTGACAGGAGGTGTCTCAACATGGCAACGAAACGTACCTATCAGCCCAAGAAGCTGCACCGCTCCAAGGTCCACGGCTTCCGCAAGAGAATGGCTACCGCTGACGGCCGCAAGGTCCTGGCCCGTCGCCGCGCCAAGGGCCGCGCCCGTCTGACCCACTGATCGAAACGGAACGCGCGGGAGACACTTGAACAAGACGTCTTAGGGACGGTGGGAATTGCGTGAGATTCCTCCGTCCCTATAAGAGTTTCCCGGCAAAATGGCAAGGCAGGGATGGTATGAAACGAGCGGTAACGCTGAAAGAAAATCATGAGTTCCGCCGGCTGTACCAGAAGGGCGCGTCGGCGGTGAGCGGGTGCATGGTGGTCTACTGCCGGAAAAACAGGCTGGGCCACAACCGCCTGGGCATCACCGTGTCCGTCAAGCTGGGACACGCCGTGGTGCGCAACCGGGCGCGCCGCCGCCTGCGGGAGGTGTACCGCGTCAACAGCGGCGCCCTCAAGCAGGGGTATGACATCATCCTGGTGGCCCGGGGAAAGACCGTAAGCACCGGCTGGAAAGAGCTGAACGACACGTTTTTGCGCCTTTGCCGGAAGCTGGAGCTGATGGGAGAGGGTGTATGAAGCGGCTGCTTTTGTGTTTGATCCGCTTTTACCAGAAGGCGATCTCCCCTTACCGTCCCCGCTGCTGCAACTATATCCCCACCTGCTCCCAGTACGCTGTGGAGGCCATTGAAAAATACGGCGCCCTCAAGGGCGGCTATCTGGCGTTCAGGCGCATCCTGCGCTGCAATCCGTTTCACAAGGGGGGCTACGACCCCGTTCCCTAACGCTGACCGCAGCGGAAAACCAAAGAGAAAAATTGACGGAGGAAAACCCTATGGGATTTTTCGGAACCATCGGATACTATATTTGTATCCCCTTCGCGGCACTGCTGCGCCTGTTCTATAACCTGACGGGCTCCTACGGCGTCGCCATCATCCTCTTTACCCTGGTCATCAAGCTCATTTTGCTGCCCTTCCAGATGAAGTCCAAAAAGAGCATGATCCGCATGAGCCGTATGAACGGCAAGATCCAGGAGATCCAGAAAAAGTACGCCAACAACCAGGTGAAAATGCAGGAGGAGATCCAGAAGTTCTATGCCGAGGAGGGCGTGAGCCCCATGAGCGGCTGCTTGTGGAGCTTCATCCCCCTGCCCATTCTGCTGGCCCTGTACTCCATCATCCGTCAGCCCATCACCCACTTCATGATGCTGTCTGAGGACGTGGTGGAGAAGCTGATCTCCGCCGTCACCAGCGCCGGCATGAGCCTGGAGAGCATCGTGCAGATGAAGGACGGCGCCGCCGTGGTGAAAGATGGCATCACCCAGCTGATGCCCTACGGCCAGATCAACCTGGTCAAGGCCGCCAGCCAGATGCCCGAGCTGACGGGCGGTATCGATGGCTGGATCAACGTCAACTACAATTTCCTGGGCATGGATCTGACGTCCACCCCCTGGGAAGCGGTGAAGAACTTCACCTTCACCGCCGCTGTCATCGGCCTCATCCTCATCCCCATTCTGGCCGGCGGCAGCCAGCTGCTGTTCTCCTGGCTGACCATGAAGCAGCAGCCCACCCCCGACGGCCCCGGCGCCGGCAGCACCAAGTCCATGATGTACATGATGCCCCTCATGTCCGTGTACTTCGCCTTCATCATGCCCGCCGCCCTGGGCGTGTACTGGATCGCCCAGAGCGTCATCTCCCTGGTGCAGGAGCAGATCCTCGGCAAGTTCTACAACAAGAAGCTGGAGGAAGAGGAGAACGCCCGCTTTGAGGCCCGCCAGGCGGACCGGCAAAAGCGTATGGAGCAGGGCCGCCGCCAGCAGGAGAAGTTCAAGGAGCCCGCCCCCAAGATGACCTTGAAGGAAAAGCAGAAGGCCGCCCAGGAGGCAAAGGCCACCAAGAAGAAGATCACCACCAACGAAGCCGGCCGCATCGGAGACCGCCCCTACGCACGGGGACGGGCCTACAAGGCGGACCGCTATGACAGTGAAAATTAAGGAGCCGTTATGAGAGAGTTTATCGATGTAACGGGCAAGACGGAAGAAGAGGCCATCAACAAGGCCCTGGCCCAGCTTGGCATGGACCGGGACGACGTTTCCGTGGAGATCCTGGAGCGGGCAAAGTCCGGCTTCCTGGGTCTGGGCAGCAGCCCCGCCCGCGTCCGGGTCAGCTACGGTCCCGAGGAAGAGGAGACGCCCGCCCCCGTGGCGGAGGCCCCCAAGGCTGAGGTCAAAAAGGCACCGGAAAAAGCACCGGAGAAAAGACCCGAGAGAAAGCCTGAGAAAAAGGCGGAAAAGCCCGCTTCCGTGAAGCCCGCCCCCGCCCCCAAGAAGGAGACCGCCCCTGCCGCCGACAACGGCGAAGAGGTGGATGATGAGAAGGCCCAGGCCATCAAGAAGTTCTTGAGCGGCCTGCTTGACCAAATGGAGTGCCCCGCCCAGGTGCATGTGTACCTGCCGGAGAAGGGCCGCTACAAGGTCATCCTGGAGGGAAACAACCTGGGCGCCCTCATCGGACGCCGGGGCGAGACCCTGGACGCCATCCAGCAGCTGACCAGCTATTCCGTCAACCGCACCGGCGGCCGTGTCCGGGTCCAGCTGGATGCGGAGAACTACCGGGAAAAGCGGGAGCAGAGCCTCCAGCACCTGGCGATGAAGGTGGCCGGCAAGGTGGTCAAGTACCGCCGCAGCGTCACCCTGGAGCCCATGAACGCCTACGAGCGCCATGTGATCCACACCGCCTTGCAGGAGGTCCCCGGCGTCACCACCTATTCCACCGGCACCGAGCCCAACCGCCGCGTCATCGTGGCCTACGACCGGGACAAGAAGTAAACACCCTATGGAAACCCCCCGCCCATTCGGGCGGGGGGTTTATCGTTACCGTATTTCAAACAGCTTTGCCGGGGAAATCTCCAGGGCTTCGGCAATATCCAAAAGAGCTTCCACGCTGGGGGATGCCATGGCGGTCTCGATCTTCTGGATGTGGTTTTTGCTGTATGAAGTCATCTCTGCCAGCTTTTGCTGGGTGATTCCCTTTTGCTTTCGGTAATACAGGATGTTCAGTCCGATGCGGAGAAAATCCTCATGGTGTCTTTCATTCACACAACTCACCTCTCCTGGGTACTAGTTTACCGGAAGGCGACACTTCTTTATACAAACCAAAAAAGCGTAAAAACATCATATTATATTGTTTTTTCACATTGAAAGTAGTATTATATCCCATGAGGTGAGAATACGATGAGCTATCACGAGCTGTATGTATCCCTCTATGGCGCCATTGCGGACGCTTTGGACCAGCTGGACGAGGGCAACATCGTCACGGCCATCCATATTTTGAAAAGCGCCCATATCACGGCGGAGGAAAAAATTTTGGAACTGGACGTGATCCCCGACGAGTGCTTTTGAAAATGCGGTTTTTGCAGGTTTTTCCTTGACATTTCCTTGACATTTCTGGGGTTTTATACTAGAATGTGGCTACTGTGTGGATAGGGAACAGTAGCCCAGGCGTCCGGGCGCAGAGAAGAGGCGGTTGGTGAGAGCCTCAGCCGGAGCAGGGGGGAAGGCACCCTGGAGCAGCGGAGCGGAAATGCTTCGCCGGCCAGCCGCCGTTACCGGCCAAGAGTGCGTATCAGCCAGATACGAATTCAGGTGGAACCACGGACTATTTAGTTCGCCCTGAGCCTAAAAAAGGCTCGGGGCGTTTTTTGCGTCTTGAGCCAATCCAAAAAAGGAGTAGACGAGAACATGATGAAAAACACCGAAAAGACGATGGACAAGATCGTCGCCCTGTGCAAGAACCGCGGCTTTATTTTCGCCGGCAGCGAGATCTACGGCGGCCTGGCCAACACCTGGGATTACGGCCCCCTGGGCGTGGAGCTGAAGAACAACGTGAAGAAGGCCTGGTGGAAGAAGTTCGTCCAGGAGAACCCCTACAACGTGGGCCTGGACGCCGCCATCCTCATGAACCCCCAGACCTGGGTGGCCTCCGGCCATCTGGCGGGCTTCTCTGATCCCCTCATGGACTGCCGGGAGTGCCATGAGCGCTTCCGCGCCGACAAGCTCATCGAGGACTGGTGCGGCGAGAACGGCTTTGAGCTGCCCAAGCCCATCGACGCCTTCTCCCAGGCGGAGATGAAGGAATTTGTGGAGGAGCACAACATTCCCTGCCCCACCTGCGGCAAGCACAACTTCACCGACATCCGCCAGTTCAATCTGATGTTCAAGACCTTCCAGGGTGTCACCGAGGACGCCAAGAACACCGTGTACCTGCGGCCCGAGACCGCCCAGGGCATCTTCACCAACTTCGTCAACGTCCAGCGGACCACCCGCCGCAAGTTGCCCTTCGGCATCGGCCAGATCGGCAAGTCCTTCCGCAACGAGATCACCCCGGGCAACTTCATCTTCCGTGTCCGGGAGTTCGAGCAGATGGAGCTGGAGTTCTTCTGCCAGCCCGGCACCGACCTGGAGTGGTTCCAGTACTGGCGGACCTTCTGCCACAACTGGCTGCTGGGCATCGGCTTGAAGGACGAGAACCTGCGTATGCGGGACCACTCTCCCGAGGAGCTGTGCTTCTACTCCAAGGCCACCACGGACTTTGAGTTCCTGTTCCCCTTCGGCTGGGGCGAGCTGTGGGGCGTGGCGGACCGCACCGACTACGACCTGACCCAGCACCAGAACACCTCCGGCAAGGATCTGACCTACTTCGACCAGGAGAAGAACGAGCGCTACATCCCCTACGTGGTGGAGCCCTCCCTGGGCGTGGAGCGCAGCGTGCTGGCGGTGCTGTGCGACGCCTACGACGAAGAGGTGGTGGACGAGGCCAAGAACGACGTCCGCGTGGTCATGCACTTCCATCCCGCCCTGGCGCCTTTCAAGTGCGCCGTGCTGCCTCTGAGCAAGAAGCTCAGCGCCAAGGCTTTGGAGATCCAGCAGGAGCTCAGCAAGGACTGGATGGTGGACTTTGACGAGACCGGCTCCATCGGCAAGCGTTACCGCCGGGAGGATGAGATCGGCACGCCTTACTGCATCACCGTGGACTTCGACACCGTGGGCGACGCCGAGAAGGCCGGCGACAACTGCGTCACCGTCCGCGACCGCGACACCATGGAGCAGGTCAGATTGCCCATCAGCGAGCTGAAGGCGTACCTGGCGGAGAAGCTGGCTTATTGAGCCTGATGGCTGGTATCCGGGGAAAAACTGTGTTATACTATGAGGGCCATGGGGATTCCCATGGCCCTCATTTTCAACCATAGAGAGGTTTTTGACGTATGTCGCTTGGGAAACGGGTTTTGAAAAGACGGGAAGCGCCATTGTGGCTGCGGTGCGTGCTGTTCGCCGCCGGCGCCCTTTGCATGGGCCTGGCGGCGGCTGTTGCCGCCCAATGGGTGGTGACCGGCTCCATCGGCAAGGAGGTCTGGCCCTGGTTTTCGGAAAACCCCGGGTATCTGCTGCTGACGGCGCTGCTGTACGGCGCTGTGACGGCTCTTTTGGGGTTTGCCACCGGCCACTTGGCCATTGCCGGGGGCATTGTGGGCTTTTTTGCCCTGGGGCTTTCCCTGGTGGACTATTTCAAAAACGCCATCAATGGCACGCCGTTGGAGCTGGCGGATTTCGGCCTTGCCACCCAGCTGGGACAGGTGGCCGGCGTGGCCGGCGACTTGACGCCGCCGGTGGATTTCTGGCGGGCGGCTCTGGCGCTGGTACTGTGCGTGGCGCTGCTGGCGCTTTTGGGGCGGTTCACCCGCCTGCGGGGCAGGGCGCGGCTCACAGGCGGCGCCGCGACCCTGGCGCTGACGGTGCTGCTGTTCACGCCTTTCGGAGCGGGGCTGCTGGGGCCGGTGTTCGGCGTGGACATGTACACCCGCACCGCCGCCTCCGTCAGCCATGACCGCTACGGACTGACGCTGAGCCTGTGGCGGGACTGCTTTTTGCAGGCCATGAAGGGACCGGAGGGGTACAGCCAGGACTATATGCGCGGCGTGCTGGACCGTATCGACGAGCTGACGGCGGACTATGGGGCGGAGGAGCCGGCGGTGAAGCCCAACGTCATCATGGTGCTGTCGGAGTCCTTCTACGATTTGACCCGGCTGCCGGAGCTCAGCTATGAGCGGGACCCCCTGGAAAATTTCCACGCCCTGGAGGCGGAGAGCATCAGCGGCAGCTTCCACTCCCACTACCTGGGCTACGGCACCGGCTATATCGAAATGGCCATGCTGGAGGGGGTTACCGGCATGGATTTCAACCCCGGCACCAACATCTGCTTCCTGTCTGACGAGAGTTACAGCCTCTTGGACTCCGGCGTGCAGGCCTTCGTGGACCGGGGCTACGAGGCGGAGATGCTCCACGGTTACAACGACAGCCTCTATAACCGCACCGTTACCTATCCCCGCATGGGTTTTTCCGACCTGCTGTTCTCCCAGGACATCCAATCCCTGGGCTTTGACTGGCAGGGCGGTGTCTACGGCGGCTACTATATGAAGGACAGCTACTTCTTCCAGGCCATGCTGGAGCGGATGCGGGCCATCAATGAGCGGGGAAAGCCCGCCTTCCTCTACGGCATCACCATGGAGAACCACCAGCCCTTCGACCCGGAGAAGTTCAATTACGAGTGCCAGATCGGCGTGGAGAGCCAGACCCTCAGCGACGAGAACATGGCCATCGTCCGGGTCATGCTGGAGGGCATCACCCGGGCGGACCAGGCCCTGGGGCGGCTGGTGGAGCAGCTGCGGCAGACGGAGGAGCCCACCATCCTGGTGTTTTTCGGCGACCACCGGCCAAACCTCTTTATGACCGACGGCGACACGGTGTACACCAAGCTGGGCCTGTGCCCGGGCAACGACACCGTGAACTGGACGGCGGAGCAGATCAACGACCTGTACTCCACCGACTACCTCATCTGGGCCAACGACCCGGCGCTGCTGCAGGGGCAGGCAGGCACCCGCACCGACAGCAGCGTCACCGGACTTGTTCCCCAGCTGCTGGAGCTGACCGGCATGGGCTGGACCCGGTGGTGGGCCCTGCAGGACCGCATCAGCCAGTTTTCTCTGACGGACACGGACCTTTACTTTGTAGACGGGGAGGGGAACGGCTATTTCTCCGCGGCGGAGGCGCCCCTCACCGACGAGGAGCGGGAGCTGATCGCGCTGAAGCGGGCTGTCACCTACGACGCCTTTTACGGCAAGCGGTATATCACCGCGGACATGAATAAACGCCCGGGACAATAGAAAACCGGCGGAGCAAACGCTCCGCCGGTTTTTTCAGCCTGTTAAAAGAACATCCCCATGAAGCCGTCGGGCATCTCCCGGCTCTGCTCCCAGATATCCGCGAACTGGGCCCGGGTCAGCTGGGTGACGCTGCCCTCCGCTCCCGCCAGCTGGCGGGGGTCCACCGGCGGCGTGTCCAGGGCGTCAAAGGGCTGGTAGAGGCCGATGCGGTAGACCTCCACCTTTCTCCGCAGGCTCCCCCGGCTGTCCATTTCCAGGTACAGCCGCCAGGGCTCATCCTCTTCCTCGTGGTCCCATTGGATCATGTAATACTGCATGAACATTTCCCCATTTCCGTCAACATTGTGGAAAACCGCGGCGGTTTTCAGCGGCCAAAGAAGGCTTCAATTTCCGCCTTATTCGCCTGTACACTTCCCTGGGCAAAGCCACCCCGGCCCTCCCCACCGAATATGATTCGGCGGGGACCCCTCAATTTGAAAAAGCTCGGTGGAAATGAATTCCACCTTCGCCAAGGTTTTGCCTGGCGGCAAAACGCTTGAACGCGCAAAGCGCGAAAGGCGGCG
>NZ_JBQKKR010000010.1:0-81420 GCF_052116665.1 Dysosmobacter sp. Sow4_B12
GGCGGGGACCCCTCAATTTGAAAAAGCTCGGTGGAAATGAATTCCACCTTCGCCAAGGTTTTGCCTGGCGGCAAAACGCTTGAACGCGCAAAGCGCGAAAGGCGGCGGCCTGCGTCAGTTCTGGAAAAAGGCTTCGATCTCCGCCTTATTCGCCTGTACACTTCCCTGGGCAAAACCACCCCAGCCCTCCCCACCGAATGTCATTCGGCGGGGACCCCTCAATTTGAAAAAGCTCGGTGGAAATGAATTCCACCTTCGCCAAGGTTTTGCCTGGCGGCAAAACGCTTGAACGCGCAAAGCGCGAAAGGCGGCGGCCTTCGTCAGTGCTGGAAGAAGGCTTCAATTTCCGCTTTATTTGCCTGTACACTTCCCTGGGCAAAACCACCCCGGCCGCCGCCGCGGCCGTTGAGGGCGCGGTTGAGGTCCTTCACCAGGGGGGCGATGTCGCCGCCGTCGGTACGGACCAGGGCGTAGTTATACTTGTCGCCGTCGGCGCCGGCGAACACGGCGGCAAGGCCGCCGCAGCGGTGGGCCACGGCGTCCGCCAGCTTGCGGACGCTGTCGGACTTCATGGCGCTCTGGAACAGGACCGTGTCGCCCTTTCCGGTGTTTTCCTCCGCCATGTGGAAAAAGACCTGCTCTTCCAGGTGGGCCATGCGGACCTTGGCGGCGGTGAGCTCCTCCACCGTCCGCTCCACGGCGGCGGCGGTGTCCTGGGGCTTCACGCTCAGCTGCTGGCCAATGGCCTTGGCCTGGTCGTAGGTCCGGCCCAGGTACGCCAGGGCCCGCCGGCCGGAGATGATCTCCAGCCGGACGCCATCCCGGAACTTCTGGCAGGAGAGGACCTTCACCATGCCCACCTGGCCCGCACGCAGCACGTGGGTGCCGCAGCAGGCGCAGCAGTCCGCCCCCGGGAAGGTGACGATGCGGACCTGGCCGGTGAGCTCCTTTTTGCTGCGGTAGTCCAGGGCGTCCAGCGCCGCTTTGTCCGGGTAGGTGACCTCCACGGCCCGGTCCGCCCAGATGGACTCGTTGGCCTTCCGCTCCGCGTCCAGGGCCTGCTCCCAGGAGATGTCGGCGTTGTAGTCGATGGTCACCACGTCGGCCCCCAGGTGGAAGCCCACGTTGTCGCAGTGGTAGTCGGCGCAGAGGATGCCGGAGATGATGTGCTCTCCGGAGTGCTGCTGCATGTGGTCGAAGCGGCGGGCCCAGTCCAGTGTGCCGGTGACGGTGCTGCCGATTTCCACAGCTTTGTCGCAGGTGTGGAAAACGACGCCGTTTTTCTCGTGGACGTCGGTGACCCGGACGCCGCCCAGGGTGCCGTGGTCCGCCGGCTGTCCGCCGCCCTCGGGATAGAAAGCGGTGCGGTCCAGCGTCACGGCAAAGCCGCCCTTGGCCGCTTCACAGCCCAGGACCGTGGCGGTAAATTCCCGCAAAAAGGGGTCTGCGTAGTAGAGCTTTTCGGTTTCCATGGGGAAAACTTCCTTTCGTTACGAGATGGAGACGATGAATTTCCAGACAGGCTCCGCCAAAAACCAGCCCAAAACGGCGGAGCAGAGGTTGGCGGAGATGCCGTAAACCGTGGCGCGGCGCTTGCTGGTTTCCGTGAACAATCGGCGGTAGGCAACCGTCTCCGCCAGCAGGATGACCAGCTCCAGGGGGATGAACAGCAGGTAATAGCCGAAGCCCACGCCCTCTTTCAGGGCGGTGGTGCCTAAAATGAGGAACATGGCCAGCTGGGTGGCCACGTTGGCCGCCAGGAACACCAGAAGGTTCCGCCGGTTCCAAAGGCCTAATAGGGCAAGAAGCAGCCCCTCCAGCAGCAGGGTGGGCACCAGGGTGGACAGCAGCTCCAAGGCGTAGCCCGCCCACAGCGGCGCCGCGGACAGGGATTTTGCCGCCCAGTACACCGTGACGGAGGACTGGAGCATCCGCCGGGTCTGGACCTCGGAGAGGAACACCTCTCCGGACTCCGTCACCATCAAAACCCGGTACGTCCAGGGGACGCCGTAGTAGCTGAAGGTGTGGCAGCCGTTCTCATCCGGCGTCAGTTCGCCCCAGATGGGGGCGCCGTCGGTGCCCTGGGACACGCAGCCGTGCCAGCCCGCCGGGATGGCGGCAAGCAAAGCGCTGTACAGCTCCGGGTCCAGGGCGGCCAGCTCCTCCTCCGTGAGGCTGGGGTGGCGGGGCGCACCTTCCATGGACAGGAGGTCCAGGTAATAGAGCTCCTGGGGGGCGTTTTTTACTTTGACCGTCAGCTTGGACTTGGGTCCCGTGTCCGCCAGGGCGGTGACGGTCAGCAGCGCCAGGGACAGGCAGGCCAGCAAAAACACGCGGGAAAAGCGTTTCATCAGGAGACCTCCTTGTTGTGTTCTGCCGAAAAGGACGAAAAAATCATGCGTCCGGTTCCGTGGGCAGCAGCCCCAGGGCTTGCTTCCACTGGAGGACCCGGCGGCAGGCGGTGTCGATGACGTCCTCTTCCAGGGTGCCGTTTTCCACGGCTTCTAAAACTTTGGGGATCTGGGCGCGGTAGTCGGTGGTCAGCACCAGGTCGTTGCCGGCCTGGAGGGCCATGACCGCCACGGCGCCGTCCTGGGCGTAGGCGCTTACGGCGTCCATGGCCAGGTCGTCGGTCATGACCACGCCGTCAAAGGAAAGGTGGTTTCGCAAAATATCGTGGACGGCGGGGGAAAGGGAGGCGGGGAGGTCCGGGTCCATACATTCCACAATGTTGTGGGACACCAGCACGGCGGTTTTGTCCCCGCCGGCGGCTATGCCGGAAAGAAACGGGAGGAAGTCGCCGTTTACGAAGTCCTCGTAGGGCCGGTCATCCAGGGCGATGCCGGTGTGGGTGTCGGTGTTGCTGCCGTAGCCGGGGAAGTGCTTTAAGACGCTGCCCATGGTATCGGCCCGCATCTGCGCCGTGACGGCGGAGACATAGTCCGCCGTGGCGGCATCGTCCTGGCCGAAGGCGCGGGAATAAATGAAGTCGGCGGGGTCGGTGGACACGTCCGCCACCGGAGCCAGATTCACGTTGAAGCCCAGGGCGTGGAGCAAAACGTCCTTTTCCCGGGTATCGGCGGTGACGGCGTCCAGTCCGCCTTTGGCGAACAGCTTTTGAGGGGAGGCAAATTTTTCGCTGCGGAGGTGGGGGTTAGAGCTGAGGCGGACCACGGTGCCGCCCTCCTCATCCACGCCGATCAGCAGGGGGACGGAGGCGGCGTCCTGGTAGTGCTGGATGGTTTGAATGAGTTCGTTGGCTGTCTTGTCCTTCGTGTCCCGGCCAAAGAGAATGTAGCCCCCCAGGTGGTAGGCGGCAACGTCCTCCGCGGCGTTTTCCGCCGGACAGCGGACGAAGAACACCTGGCCCACCTTTTCTTCCAGTGTCATGGAGGAGAGCAGGTCCTCCACCACCTGGGCGGACAGCTCCTCCGCCGTGGGGGCAGGGGGGATCTCCTCCGGCTCCTGGACAGGGGCCGGCTCCGCAGGGGCGGGAGTTTCCGGTTGTTCCTGTGCGCCGCAGGCGGAGAGGGCGCAGAGGGTCAGGGCGGCCAGAATGGCGGCAAGTATCGATCGCATAGGAACCTCCTGGTGGGGGATGGGGATAGTGTATCACAGTTGTGCGTAAAAAGAAAGGTTGTCAACGCCGATGGACGTTGGGCAGACGCGACCCATTTCTCTCGCCGAGAGAAACGGGTCGCCCCCAAAGAGAGGCCAGGGGGAAACCCTTTCGGCTGGGTTTCCCCCTGGACCCCTTTCCTGAACGACCAGAAGGAAGGGACTGCGGCCCCTTCCTTTGGAATCCATCCCCATGGAGCGGCAGCGGGGCCAGAGGTAAGGCGTTTCGACAAGCACCCTGGAATTTGAAGAGACGTGACAGCTTGCGGCATAAGCGTGGGCGGAGAGGCGCGTTACAGCGCACCTGGATGGAACTGGGTAAATCTGCAGAAAGCTGGCTATCAGCCGCCGCATCCCCAAACTTGCCAGGACGGGCAAGTTTGGACCAAGCGGCTTTTTCTTCCACCGTGCACGGCCCGCCAAGGTGAGCCACGCAGCGGCGAGAAGGCCCTCTGGAGGGTTTTCTTTGGCAAGACCAACGGGGCCCCCGCGAAAACCCAGCGAAGCGGTTTTCGTGGGGAGAGGAGAAAGAAGCGGAGCGGTACGAACCCTGCCATTTAGGCGGGGCGAGTGTAGTGCAGCTTTTTTCGACGACAATGGGGGGTGCAAACTCCACGCCGCAAGTCTGCGGCAGCAAAAAAGGACCGGCCCTTTCGGGCCGGCCCTCCTGCGCCGCAAGCAAAAACCAGCGTTTATTCCTCGGGCTTCACCAGGGCGATATGCAGCTCATCCAGCTGCTTCTGGGTGACTTCCCAAAATGGACGGAGCCATTTTGGGAGCCCTTACACGATCAACATGCTCGGCGGAAATGAATTCCGCCTGCGCCAAGGTTTTGCCTGGTGGCAAAACACTTGTACGCGCCTGACGGCGCGGCTCGCCGATGGCTCGCGCGAAGTCACCGGGGGGAAGCTGGTGCGGTATTATTCCTCGGGCTTCACCAGGGCGATATGCAGCTCATCCAGCTGCTTCTGGGTGACTTCGCTGGGAGCGCTCATCATCACATCCTGGGCGTTTTTGTTCATGGGGAAGGGGATGATCTCCCGGATGGAGTCCTCGCCGGCCAGCAGCATGACCATGCGGTCCACGCCGGGGGCGATGCCTGCGTGGGGAGGCGCGCCATAGGTGAAGGCGTTGTACATGGCGGGGAACTTGGCCTTCACGTCCTCCTCGCCCAGGCGGACCAGCTCAAAGGCCTTGATCATGATCTCCGGGTCGTGGTTCCGGACGGCGCCGGAGCTGAGCTCCACGCCGTTGCACACCAGGTCGTACTGGTCGGCGGTGATGCTCAGGGGATCGATCTCGCCCCGCTCCGCCTTCAGCAGCACGTCCAGGCCGCCGGAGGGCATGGAGAACGGGTTGTGGCAGAACTCCAGCTCGCCGGACTCCTCGCCGATCTCGTACATGGGGAAGTCCACGATCCAGCAGAAGGCGTACTGCTCCTTATCCATGTGGCCGGGCACGGCGGCACCCAGCGTCTTCACCAGCACGCCGGCGGTTTTCTGGGCGGCGCCCAGAGTGCCGGCGGACAGGGCCACGAAATCGTTGGGCTTCAGATTCAGCGCGGACACCACCTGCTCCTTGATGGGGCTGACAAACTTGGCGATGCCGCCCACGAGCTCGCCCTTCTCATCCAGGCGGAACCAGTAGGGCTTGCCGCCGGAGACCACCTCCACGTCGGAGAGGGTCTTGTCGATGAACTTGCGGGTCTCGTGGAAGTCGCTGACCACCACGGCCTTCACCACGTTGCCCTCGAAGGGGCCGAAGCCGCAGCCGCCCAGGACTGCCGTCACGTCCTGCACCGTCAGGTCGATGCGCAGGTCCGGCTTGTCGGAGCCGTACTTCTCCATGGCTTCCAGGTAGGGGATGCGGACAAAGGGCGCGCCGCTGGCCCGGTCATAGGTGCCGTACTGGGCAAAGATGGGAGGCAGCACGTCCTCGCACACGGCGAACACGTCCTCCTGGGAGGCGAAGGCCATTTCCATATCCAGTTGGTAGAACTCGCCGGGAGAGCGGTCAGCACGGGCGTCCTCGTCCCGGAAGCAGGGGGCGATCTGGAAATAGCGGTCGAAGCCGGAGGTCATCAGCAGCTGCTTGAACTGCTGGGGGGCCTGGGGCAGGGCGTAGAACTTGCCGGGGTGGTTCCGGGCGGGGACCAGGTAGTCCCGGGCGCCCTCGGGGGAGGAGGCGGTGAGGATGGGGGTGGTGATCTCCAGGAAGCCGTGCTCCATCATGGCCTTGCGCAGGGCGGCCACCACGTTGCACCGCAGGACAATGTTCTTCTTCACGGCGGGGTTGCGCAGGTCCAGATAGCGGTACTTCAGCCGCTGGGCCTCGTCGGCCTCCCGGCTGCGGTTGATCTGGAAGGGCAGCTCGTTGTGCTGGCAGCGGCCCAGGACCTCTACCTTGGCGGGGACCACCTCAATGTCGCCGGTGGCCATTTTCGTGGTCTTGGAGTCACGCTCCCGGACGGTGCCCTCCACGGAGATGGTGGATTCCTTTGTGATGGCCTTGAAGGTGTTCACCATGTCCTCGGTCTCCGCCACCACCTGGGTGGTGCCGTAGAAGTCCCGGACCACCACGAAGGCCAGGCTGCCGGAGACCACGCGGACATTCTCCATCCAGCCCACGATTTTGACCTGCTTGCCTGCGTCAGAGAGCCGCAGCTCCCCGCAGGTATGGGTACGATTCTGCATCATAGTGTATTCGTTCCTTTCCTGTTAGAAAATCATTTGAAGTCGTATTGAACAAAAGCGCCCTTAGAAGGTGCCGCCCCAGTAGGGCAGAGCCTTCACACGGCAGGAGAGCTCGGAGAGGGGCAGGGTATCCCAGATCTCCGCAAACTCCGGCTGGGGCAGACGCTCGGCGGGAATGATACGTTCTCCCAGCCGGTCCAGGACTGCCTGCAGGAGACGCTCGTGGTACTGCTGCCATTCCTGGCCGTGGGCGGTGAGACCTTGATAGCCGGAGAAGTACACGGTGTTGGAGGGCGGGACATCCAGCTCCAGCTCCTCCGCCAGCGCTTCACACAGCACCAGCCTGCATACGGTGTCCACCGCCTCGTCCAGGGGAGTGCGGCCGCTCTGCTCCAGCATCATGGAGCCAAAGTGGGAATGGTTGTATGAGCTTTCCGTGCCCACCAGCGTGGGCATGAACTCCTCGGCGGTGATCTCCCGCCCAGAGATGGTCATCAGCACGGTGTCCGGGTCCACCGCCAGCAGCTCCCGGCAAAGCTCCAAAGGCTCCAGCTCCAGCGTCAGACGCTGGGCGGGGTCGATGAGGCGGGCCAGCATAGCCGCCGCCGCGCCCCGGCTGAGGGCGTCATCGCCCCGCAGCGTGCCGTATTTGTCCTTTCCGCCCAGGACACCCCAGCGGTAGAACGAAAGAATATCCTGGTCACAGCAGTCCGGCACGGCGTAAATGGTGTTGCGCTCCGGCAGAGAAGTACCGGCGGCCTTCACCACGGCGGAGAGCAGGTGGAAAAACTCGGACCGGCAACAGATGAATGTGGGCGTTTCCCGGATGCCGGCGTAGACGGTATCCTCTGCCAAGGCGGGGAGCTGTTCCTGAAGATAGCCGTCGTAAGGGGTCCACCGATCGGCGCCCTTTAAGGAGATGGGTTCGAAGTAGTCCAGGGTCCCGCCGGTGAGCAGCCGGTGGAGCCGGGCGGAGATGACAATGACCTGCGCATGGCTGAGGCCGCTGGAGGGCAGGAAGTGGCGGCTGTCCACGCCGTCCATCAGCCCCGCCCGGCAGCAGGTGGCCGCCGCCTCCTCGCAGATGGTGCCGGAGGTATCGGTAAAATCCCGGTACGCCCGCATGGGTGGGATGAGCCAGTCCTCACTTTCCGCCGCCAAGGCGGACGCAGGAAGCAGCGTCAGCAGCATTACCAAGGCCAGCAATGCGGCCAAAACGCGGCATTTTCTCATTAAAAACACTCCTAACCGTATAATTATAGAATAATATTACGATTTGGATTCAGCAGACTGTGCGGTGTTCGTCAGCCCAGAATGACGGCGCCCTTTTCCCGCTCCGCCAGGCCCGCCTTGATGCGGTAGATGGTGGCGGCGGGCTCCAGCTTCGTCTGCTCGCCGGTGGACATATCCTTGCAGGCCACCACGCCGGCGTTGATCTCGTCCTCCCCCAGGAAGATAACGTAGGGGATGCCCAGCTTGTCGGCGTAGGAGACCTTCTGCTTGAACTTCTTCTCCTCGCAGTGGAGCTGGGTGCGGATGCCGTTTTCCCGCAGGGCCGTGGCCAGGGAGATGGCGGCGGAGAGGTCGTCGGTCATGGGGAGGATGAGAACGTCGGCGGGAGCGGTGGGCAGGTCGGGGTTCAGCATGCCCTGCTCGCCCAGGACGTAAAACAGCCGGGTCAAGCCGATGGAGATGCCGGCACCGGGAAGCTGGCGATCGGTGTAGTACTCCGCCAGGTTGTCGTACCGTCCGCCGGAGCACACAGAGCCGATCTCCGGGTGGTCCAGGAGGGTGGTCTCGTAGACGGTGCCGGTGTAGTAGTCCAGGCCCCGGGCGATGGTCAGGTCCACGGCGAAGTTTTCCGCCGGGACGCCGAAGGAGGCCAGGTACTTCACCACGGTCTTCAGCTCGGCAAGGCCCTGGTCGAACATCTCATTGCGGCCCTGGTACCCCTCCAGGGCGGCCAGGACGGCGTCGTTGCCGCCGCCGATGGCGATGAATTTCAAGATCTCATCGGCGTCGGCTCCGCTGACGGCAAAATCCTCCACCAGGATGGCCTTCACCTTTTCGGGGCCGATCTTGTCCAGCTTGTCCACGGTGCGCATGATGTCGCCGGACTTTTCCGTGAGGCCCAGACAGGCATAAAAGCCGTTGAGAATTTTCCGGTTGTTCACCCGAATCTGGAAGCGCTTGAGGCCCAGGGTGGAGAAGGTCTTGTAAATGATGGCGGGGATCTCCGCCTCGTTGATGATGGAGAGCTTGCCGTCGCCGATGATGTCGATGTCCGCCTGGTAGAACTCCCGGAAGCGGCCCCGCTGGGCCCGCTCCCCCCGGTAGACCTTGCCGATCTGATAGCGGCGGAAGGGGAAGGAGAGGTCGTTGTAGTGCAGGGCCACGTATTTGGCCAGGGGGACCGTCAAGTCGAACCGCAGGCTCAGGTCCGCGTCGCCCTTCTGGAAGCGGTAGATCTGCTTTTCCGTCTCGCCGCCGCCCTTGGCCAGCAGCACGTCGCTGGATTCAATGACGGGGGTGTCCAGGGGGGTGAAGCCGTACAGGGAGTAGGTGCGGCGGAGGACCTCCATGATGCGCTCCATCTGCTGCTGGGGCGCCGGGAGAAGCTCCATAAAGCCGGACAGCGTCCGGGGGGTCATTTTCGCCATGATGATTGTCTCCTTTTTCAGAATATGCGCTGCCGATAGCGCCGCTTATGCGGCGTACAAGCATTTTTGCGGCAGCAAAAAATCTTGAAATCGACCAAATTCATTTCGGGCGATTTGAGTTAAATTGCGGGGGACCCCGGCGAATCAGAGATTCGCTGGGGCGGAAAAAATAATGCTCCCGTCCCAAGGCTTTTGGGACGAGAGCGAAAAACGCTTCGTGGTGCCACCCAAATTCGGGGCGCAATGCCCCCTTTGGCCTCCTTTTGCACGGGGAGGGCGCCGTGGGCGTTTCCGCCCCCGCTCCGCCGCTGTCCTTCGTCCAGGCCGGCCGGGGCGCTCTCAGCGCTGCGTCCCTCTCTGTGGGCCGATGATTGGAGTACTGCTGCGGCATCGTCGCGGTATGAACGATTGTAGGCGTTTTCAGCCGGCTTGTCAAGCGATGGGCCGGGTGGAGGGGTTCACGATGCAGCGCCAGTCCAGGTCGCCCCGGGCCAGGCCCAGCACCAGCATCTCCGCCGTGGCGATGTTGCTGGCGAAGGGGATGTTGTTCTGGTCGCACAGCCGGGAGATGTAGGACACGGCGCCGGCCATTTTCTCGTTGCTGGGATCGTTGAAGAACAGGACGAGATCGAACTCATTATAGGCAATGCGGGCGCCGATCTGCTGGCTGCCGCCGTGGTCATAGGACAAAAAGCAGTGGACGTTGAGGCCGGTGGCATCGGCCACCATGTGTCCCGTGGCGTTGGTGGCGTAAATGCTGTGCTGGGAGAGGATACCGGCGTAGGCGGTGCAGAACTGGACCATCAGTTCCTTTTTGTTATCATGAGACATGAGAGCGATGTTCATTGGCAGAACTCCTTTCTTCTCTGTTATTTGATCCGCAGCAGGGGCACGTGGATGCCCTGGATGCGTTTTGCAATGTTTCGGTAGGCGGTGGCGGCCATGCCGCTGTCCGCCAGCAGGAGGGGCACGCCCCGGTTCAGGCTCAGAGGGAGGGCGTCGTCCTCCGGCACCACCCCCAGCAGGGGCAGGCCCGCCTTGTCGATGGCGTCGTCGATGGTGGCGTGGAGCTGGCGGAGCATTTTCTTCCGCACCCGGTTGACGATGAGGTGCAGCGACCCGTTGGGGAAGCGCTTCAGCTCCATGACGGTGTGCTGGGCGTCCCGCAGGGAGGAGGCGTCCGTACAGGTGACCACCACGCAGCGGTCGGCGGCGCAGGTGGCCAGCTGAAAGCCGGTGCCGAGGCCCGCCGGCGCGTCCAGCAGGCAGTAGTCAAACCGCTTGCGCACCTCCCGCAGCAGGGCGGCCATCTGCTCCGGAGAGACCGGGCGGCCCCGGGTGCGGACCGGCGCCGTCAGCAAATACAGCCCCGGGATGCGGGAGTGCTCCACCACGGCGGTATCCAGGCCGCAGCGGTCCTGGGCCACGTCGGAAAAGTCCATGAGGGCCTTGTCGCTGAGGCCCAGGGCCAGGTCCAGGTTCCGCAGGCCGATGTCGCAGTCCAGGCACAGCACCCGCTTGCCGCCAAGGGCCAACGCGGCGCCGGCGCCCGCCACGAAGGAGGTCTTTCCCGTGCCGCCCTTGCCGGACACCACGGCGATACATTGTCCATGGGATGCCATGCGAGACCTCCTTACCACATTTTTGTCCTAAACGTTTCCAATACGTATTATAACGGATTCTTCTTGATCTTTGCAAATGGTCTGGGATATTTTTTTGGAGTTTCTTTGATTTTTTTGATAAAAATTACCCGGTGGGACACGCCAATTCCCGGAATTTGGTAATTTTCCGATTTGACCACCTCGCCGCCCAGGGTGGCGATGGCGCGGGCGGCGGACTGGAGCTCCTGGTCGGAGTCCACGGACTTCATGGCGAGAAACCAGCCGCCGGGCTTCACCAGGGGCAGGCACAGCTCCGAAAGCAGAGGCAGGGAGGCCACGGCCCGGGAGGTGGCGATGTCGAAGGACTCCCGGTGGGCGGCGGCGAACTCCTCGGCCCTGGCGTGGACGCAGTCCACATCGGAAAAGCCCAGCTCATCGCACACGCCCCGCAAAAACGCAATGCGCTTATTTAGGGAGTCCAGCAGCGTCAGATGAATGGAGGGCTCCAGAATGCGCAGAGGCATGCCGGGAAAGCCGGCGCCGGTGCCTACGTCCACCACCGACTTGTTCCGGAAATCCGCCAGGGTCAAAAGGGCGGCGCTGTCCAGAAAATGCAGGGCGGCGATGTCCGCCGGCTCGGTGATGGCGGTGAGGTTCATGACCTTGTTGGTCTCCACCAGCATGTCCGCGTAGCGGAGCAGGGCGGGGACGCCCTCCCCGGGCAGGCCCAGGGAGGTAAGACCGTCGCGCAGGAGCTGTTCCATTACTTCTGGTCCTTCAGCAGGTCCCGGATCTCCGTGAGGAGCTTTTCCTCGGCGGAGGGCTCGGGAGGAGCGGGAGGCGCGGCGGGGGCCTCCTCCTTCTTGCGGTGGAGGTTGTTGAGGAACTTGATCATGCAGAACACCGCGAAGGCGATGATGATGAAGTCCAGGATGGTGGAGAGGAAGGTGCCGTAGTTGATGGCCACGGCGGGAGCCAGCTCTGTGACGCCGTCAGCGTCCAGCACGGCCTGCTTCAAAACGATCTTCCAGTCGCTGAAGTTGATGCCGCCCACCAGCATGGACACGGCGGGCATGATGATGTCATTGACCAGGGAGGTGGAGATCTTGCCGAAGGCGCCGCCGATGATGACGCCGACAGCCATGTCCATCACGTTGCCCCGGGCGATGAATTTCTTGAATTCCGCGAAAAAGCCGGTGTCTTTTGCCATAGTGTGTGCCTCCTTATTGCTTTTGAAAAATGAGAGTTTCTCCAAACCCTTGCGGCCCAAGGGTTTCAGGCCACAGACCCGGATAGGGCCAACAGCGGGGGCCAAAATGGGGCTCCGGTGGTGCCGGAGGGCTCCCAGCGGCTGGAGAGCAGAGCGAATTTGGAAAAAATTACTATTTTCCTGCTTACTTCTTGGGGACCAGCACCTTGGTGCCGCCCATGTAGGGCCACAGCACCTCGGGGATCTTCACAGTGCCGTCAGCCTGGAGGTTGTTCTCCAGGAAGGCGATCAGCATGCGGGGAGGCGCCACGCAGGTGTTGTTGAGGGTGTGGCACAGCTGCATCTTGCCATTTTCGTCCTTGTAGCGGATGCGCAGGCGGCGGGCCTGGGCGTCGCCCAGGTTGGAGCAGGAGCAGACCTCGAAATACTTCTGCTGGCGGGGAGACCAGGCCTCGATGTCGCAGGACTTCACCTTCAGGTCAGCCAGGTCGCCGGAGCAGCATTCCAGCTGGCGGACGGGGATGTCCATGGAGCGGAACAGCTCCACAGAGTACTGCCACAGCTTCTCATACCAGTCCTTGGACTCCTCGGGCTTGCAGACCACGATCATCTCCTGCTTTTCGAACTGGTGGATGCGGTACACACCCCGCTCCTCAATGCCGTGGGAGCCCTTTTCCTTGCGGAAGCAGGGGGAGTAGGAGGTGAGGGTCTGGGGCAGCTTGTCGCTGGGGATGATCTGGTCGATGAAGCGGCCGATCATGGAGTGTTCGGAGGTGCCGATGAGGTACAGGTCCTCACCCTCAATCTTGTACATCATGGCGTCCATATCGGTCTGGCTCATGACGCCCTCCACCACGTTGCCGTGGATCATGAAGGGGGGGATGCAGTAGGTGAAGCCCTTGGAGATCATGAAGTCGCGGCCATAGGCCAGGACGGCCTCGTGGAGGCGGGCGATGTCGCCCAGCAGGTAATAGAAGCCGCTGCCGGAGACGCGGCCGGCGGCGTCCATATCAATGCCGTCAAAGGTCTCCATCAGGTCCACGTGGTAGGGGACGGGGAAGTCGGGCACCACGGGCTCACCGAAGCGCTGGACCTCCACGTTGCAGGAATCGTCGGGACCCAGAGGCACGGAGTCGTCGATGATCTGGGGAATGACCAGCATCCGCTTGTGGAGCTCGGCGTCCAGCTGGTCCTCCAGCTTCTCCAGGTCGGCCAGACGCTGGGCGTCCTCGGCCACTTCCTTCTTCACGGCCTCCGCTTCGGCCAGCTTGGAGGGGTCCTTCTTGGCCTGGCCCATCAGCATGCCGATCTTTTTGGACAGGGTATTGCGGGCGGAGCGGAGCTGGTCGGCCTCCACGATGGCGGCACGGCGCTTGGCGTCCAGCTCAATGACCTCATCCACCAGGGGCAGCTTTTCGTCCTGGAACTTCTTTTTGATGTTCTCCTTGACGATGTCGGGATTTTCCCGGATAAATTTGATGTCTAACATACGATCCTTCTCCTCAAATCTTTTGATGATTTATGCATATGTTTCACGTGAAACACAGGTCTTACTTATTTAAAACGGCTTCCTTCAGCTGCTCGTACCGCTGGGCGGGCGGCGTGACGTTGGGGTCCTCCTTGGGCAGCCGCTGGAGCAAGCCCTCGTCCTCCATCATCTGCATGGTGGAAAGGCAGGCGTCGTAATCGCCGGCGGCGTACTGCTGCTGCAGGGTGTACAGGGCCAGCAGGGCGTCCGCGTCCTTGGCGGCGTCAGCCACCGCCGCGTCCCGCTCCTGCAGCTGCTGGTTCAGCTCGTCCATCTGGTCCTCGGTCTTGTCCAGCTCTTCCTGCAGCTGGATGACCTTGTCCTGGACCGCCTGCACCTCCTGCATGGCGGTGACGGAGTTCTGGAGCTTGCCCAGGGCCTCCGTATTGCTGCGCTGGTGCATGAGGAACGACAGAGCCATCAGCAAAAACGCAACAATGAATAAAATCATAATATAGACAACAACGGGCTTTTTGCTGTGGGGCTCCTCCTGGGGGAGGGAGGTCTCCTCCGCTTCGCCGCTGCTGCGCTTTTCCAATTTCATTTGATTAGGTCCTTTCTTGGGATTTCTTCACTTGCAGGAGGGCCAGCGCCTCCAGCAGGTCGTTGAGGTCGTCCAGGCCGTAATATTCCAGCTCGATGCGGCCTTTTTTCCGGCCGTTGACGATCTTCACGCCCCGTCCCAGCCGGGAGCTGAGGTCCTTTTGGGCCTCGGCGGTGTAATCTACGCCGGCGGGGGGCGCTTTTTCGGGCTTTTTTTCGGCGGAGAGGCGCTTTGCCAGTGCCTCCGTCTGCCGGACGGACAATCCGCCCGACACCACGGCGCCGGCGGCGCTCTCCTGGAGGCTGGGGGACAGGGGCAGCAGGGCCCGGGCATGGCCGGCGGAGAGCTTGCCCTCCTCCACCAGCTTCCGCACGGCGGGGGTCAGTGACAGCAGACGCAGGGCGTTGGTGACGGCGCTGCGGGACTTGCCCACCCGGGATGCCGCCTCCTCCTGGGTCATGTGGTAGGTTTCGATGAGGGACTGGAAGCCGGCGGCCTCCTCCATGGGGTTCAAGTCCTCCCGCTGGAGGTTTTCGATCATGGCCAGCTCCGCGGCTTTCCGGTCGTCGGCTTCGATGACAATGACCGGCACCTCGCTAAGGCCTGCCAGGCGGGCGGCCCGCCAGCGGCGCTCGCCGGCAATGATCTGGTAATAGCCGGAGGCCAGCTTTCGCACCGTCAAGGGCTGAATGATGCCGTGTTCCTGGATGGAGGCGGCCAGCTCCGCCAGGGAAGCCTCGTCAAAGTGCTTCCGGGGCTGGGAGGAGCAGCTTTCCACCTGGGAGATGGGGAGGGACAGCGCGCCGGTGGTCTCGGTTTTCAAAACGTCGTCGCCCAGCAGGGCGCCGAGTCCCCGGCCGAGACCGGAGGGCTTTTTGGATGCCATGCAGATTCTCCTTTCGGATTCAGGCGTTCTGTTTCTTCAAAAATTCCGCGGCAAGGGCGGTGTAGGCCTCGGCGCCCCGGGAGGAGCGGTCATAGGCGGTGATGGGCTTGCCGTGGCTGGGCGCCTCGCTGAGGCGCACGTTGCGGGGAATGACGGTGGCGTAGACCTTGCCGGGGAAGTAGTGCTTCACTTCCTCCGCCACCTGGAGGGCCAGATTCGTCCGGCCGTCGAACATGGTCAGCAGCACGCCCTCCAGCTCCAGCCGGGGATTGAGGGACCGGCGGACGATGCGCACGGTGTTCATCAGATCGCTGAGCCCCTCCAGGGCGAAATACTCCCCCTGGACCGGCACCAGAATGGTGTCCGCCGCGCAGAGGGCGTTCAGCGTCAGCAGCTCCAGGGAGGGAGGGCAGTCGATGAACACGAAGTCGTAGCCGCCGCTCACCTGGGACAGGGCTTCCTTCAAAAGGTATTCCCGCCGCTCCATACCGATGAGCTCAATGCCGGCGCCGGCCAGGGCCTTGTTGGAGGGGAGCACGTCGCCGTACTTTGTGTGGGCCAGGGCGTCCCGGGCGGGAATGTCGCTGATGAGGACGTCGTAGACGCCCTTGGAGACGGTTTTGTCCACCCCCATGCCGGAGGTGGAGTTGGCCTGGGGGTCGAAATCACACAGGAGCACTTTTTTGCCGCGCTCCGTCAGAGCCGCCGCCAGGTTCACGCAGGTGGTGGTTTTGCCCACGCCGCCTTTTTGATTCACGATCGCAATGGTTTTTGCCACGCAGGCACCTACTTTCCTTTGAGATAAGGCGTTTTTACATACAGATACATTATATCAAGGTGTATAGGTGCTTGCAAGGCAAAAAGTGAAAAAGTGCGAAAAAAGAAGAAGGGGAATCCCCGTGAAAACGCCGAAACGGGGCAGCGAAAAAACCGGGAATGTTTCACGTGAAACATTCCCGGTTTTGGATGCTTTTAAACCAACAGCAGGCCGGTGCGGGGAGGGAGGCGCAGGGAGAGGACGCCGCTGGAGGCGGAGAACACACGGCCGGTCAAAAGGTCTTCGGCGGTCCCGCCGGACCAGGGCAGGCACAGCACCTCCGGCGTGGCACCGGCGTTCACCACGGTGACGGAGCGGGCGTCGCCCGCTTCCCGGGCGAAAGCCAGCAGGGAGCCTGCGGCGTGGAGGTAGCGGATGGTGCCGGTTTGCAGCTCTTCCCGCTCCAGCCGCAGCTTCCCCAGCAGGGTGAACCAGGTCTTTAGGCTCTTGTCCTCCCGGCCCCAGGGGTAGCCGCCCCGGTTGAAGGGGTCCTCAAAGCCCTCCATGCCGGCCTCGTCGCCGTAATAGACGGTGGGGGAGCCGGGGAAGGTGAACAGCACCAGGGCCGCCAGCTTCACCAGGGCCGCGCCCTTGGCCCGCTCGGCGGGGCTAAGGCGGTAATGGGCACGGTCGTCCTTGCTCTGGGGCACATGGTCGGCGCCCAGCACCGTCAGAATACGGCCGGTGTCGTGGGTGCCCAGAAAGTTCATGGCGGAGTAGAAAGCGGCGGGGGGATAGTTTTCCCGCAGGGTCTCCATGGCCTCCCGGAAGTCCTGGGCGATGCCCCCCTGGAGATAGGAGAGCAGGGCGGTGCGGAAGGGATAATTCATGACGCCGTGGAGCTCGCTGCCCTGGAGGTAGCGGCGGCGCTGGGAGTAGGCGATCTTGGTGCTGGCGTCCTCCCACACCTCGCCGATGAGGATGGCCTCCGGGTCCGTCTCCTCCACGACGGCGCGGATCTTCTGAATGAACCAGTCCGGCAGCTCGTCGGCCACGTCCAGCCGCCAGCCGGAGGCGCCGGCTCGGAGCCACCGGCGGATGATGGAGTCGTCGTTTTCGATGATGTAATCCACATAGCCGGGACACTCCTCCCGGACCGCCGGCAGGGTCTTGATGCCCCACCAGGCGTCATAGTCCTGGGGCCAGGGGTGGAAGGAGAACCAGTCGTAATAGGGGCTTTGTTGACTCTGGGCGGCGCCCAGAGTGGGATAAAAGCCGTCGGCGTTGAAGTAAAGGCTCTGGGAGCCGGTGTGGTTGAACACGCCGTCCAGAATCACCCGTATGCCCCGCTGCTTCGCCTGGGCGCAGAGGGTGCGGAAATCCTCCTCCGTACCCAGCATGGGGTCGATCTTTTTGTAGTCCGCCGTGTTGTAGCGGTGGTTGGAGGCGGATTCGAAAATGGGGCACAGGTATAGGGTGGTCACGCCCATGTCCCGCAGCTGGTCCAGCTTGGCGGTGATGCCCGCCAGCTGGCCGCCGAAGAAGTTGCGGTTGCGGATCTCGCCGTCGGGGTCCGGCCGCCACTCGGGGATGTCATCCCAGTTTTCCTGGATGTAACGGTCACCGATGAGGCCCTCCGGCTGGGGGGGCGTCACCTTGTGGAAGCGGTCTGGAAAAATTTGGTATGTCACGCCGGCGCCGAACCAGGAAGGGGTGCGGCTCTCCCGGTACACGGTCAGCTGCCAGGGGTCCGACCCGCCGTCGCTGCGGTAGCCGGTCCGGTCCAGGTCGCAGCCGGAGCCGTCCTCCCGCCACAGGCGGAAGTGATACCACACCAGCTCCGGCTCCGCCGGGGCCGGCAGCACCAGGGAAAAGAGGGTCCGGTCCCCCTCGGGGCCCACGCAGGTCAGCTCGTGGGACTCCTCGCAGCCCGCGAACTCCCGCCGCAGCACGATGGCGCAGTGGGTGAAGCCCTCCGCGGAAAGAGGGCGGCAGCGGTAGGTGACGGCGGTGGAGCAGGTGACGGCGCCGAAGGGATCTTTGCACAGGATACAGCGGGGATCGTATACAAAGGGTTCACTCATAGGGAACGGCTCCTTATTGCATCAGTTGATTTTCGCCCAGAATGGCGGTGCCGACCTCGTCGGCGGAGAAGTAGGCGTTGAGGATGTTCACAGCGGTGGAGGCCAGGGCGCTGCCGGAGCCGCCCTGCTCGATGACGATGGCGACGGCGATCTCCGGGTCGTCATAGGGGGCGAAGCACACGAACACGCCGTTGTTCTCCGTGTCCTTGTTGACCTGGGCGGTGCCGGTCTTGGCGCCGGCGTCCACCACGCAGTCCTTGAAGTAGGGGGACAGGGAGCCGGTGGTGGTCAAGTCGTGCATGCCCTTTTTCACGGCGGTCAGGGCCTCGCCGCTGATGTCCACGGTGTTTTTGGCATCGGAATTGCCGACGGAGAGCACCTGGGTGTTGTCGTAGGATTTCACGGCCTTCAAAAGGTGGGCCTCACAGTGCTTGCCGCCGGAGACCAACGTGGCGATGTAGTTGGCCAGCTGGATGGGGGTGAACAGGTAGGAGGCCTGGCCGAAGGCGGCCCAGGGAGCCTGGTTCTCGCCCACCCGGTTTTCCGTGAGGTTGCCGGCGGCGTCGCCGATCTCGATGCCGGTGTGCTCCCCCAGGCCGAAGGCCCTGGCGTATTCGTTCAGCTTGTCCAGCCCCAGGTAGTAGCCCATCTGGGCGAAGAAGTAGTTGCACGAGACCGTGATGGCCTCGGAGACGTTGATGCTGCCGTGATTGCCCCGGGAGGAGTTGTAGATCCAGCAGTTGGCGTAGCTGTTGGGATCGCCGGGGTAGGTCCAGTGGCCGGTGGTCTTGAGTTTTTGATAGGGGGTGATGATGCCCTCCATCAGCGCGGCCACCGCCGTCAGAGGCTTGAAGGTGGAGCCGGGGGCGTAGGTGCCCATGGTGGCCCGGTTCCACAGGGGCTTGGCCGGGTCGGTGGAGAGGATGTTGTAATCCTGGTTGTAGGTGGAAAGGTCAAAGTCCGGGTAGGAGGCCAGAGCCAGCACCTCGCCGGTGCCCACCTTGATGACGGTGGCGCCGGCGCCCCGGATGGTGTTGCCGTCCTTGGCGCTCATGGCGGAGACGGTCTGGGCCAGGGCGTCCTCCACAGACTTCTGGAGATTCAGGTCGATGGTCAGCTCCACGGTGCTGCCGGGCTGGGGCTCCTTTTCGTAGTATTCGCCGGTGATCTTGCCCTCGGCGTTGGTGGAGACGATGCGCTTGCCGTCAGTGCCCTTGAGGTACTCTTCAAAGGCCAGCTCCACGCCGGAGCGGCCGATGCGGTCGTTGTAGCCGTAGCCCTTGTCCTTCAGCTCCAGGTATTCCTCCCGCCAGATGGGGCCTACGGTGCCCAGGATGTGGGCGGCGGAGTCGGTCTTGTACTCCCGGACGGAGGAACTGGTGATCCTGGCGCCGGCGTAGGCGCCGTCATTCAAAAGGGAGATCATGGCGCTGTCGATGTCCTCCACCATGGCGTAGTCGGTGGTGCTCACCAGCTGGCGGATGGACAGCTCATACTGCACGCCGATGACCGCCCGGGCGTCCGCCAGGGAAAAGGAGCCGGGAATTTCGTATTTTTCCCGCAGCAGCTCCACCAGGGCATCCGCGTCCAGCCCCAGGCTCACCAGCAGGTCCTCGGTGATGCCGTCGGGGGAGAGGTTGGTGGACACCCGCTTGAGGTCCTTTTGCAGAAAGTCGGCGAAGCGGCTGCGTTGGGTGCTGTCCAGCGTGTCCAGCGTATAGGAGAAGGGGGCGGTGGAGGTGATGGGCAGATTGTCCGTCCATTGCACCTGCCGGGACTGACACAGCTTGATGAGCCGCAGGATGGCCAGGTTCTCGTCATCCCCCTCGCTCAGCAGGCTGGAATCAAAGGTCAGGTTATAGGAGGAGCGGCTGGAGACCAGCTCCCGGCCGTTGCGGTCGGTGATGACGCCCCGGGAGGCCTCCACCTTCTCCACACGGGTGATGGTGCGGATGGATTTGGCCAGGTAATAGTCGTGCTGGTTGACCTGGATGTTGTACAGCACGCCCACGTAAACCGTCAGCGCCGCCGCCAGAAGGCCGATCAAGATCAGCAGCCGTCTATGGTTGTTGGGAGGGGATTTGTGGTCCATGGGAACTCCTTAATCGTCCAGATGGGTCCGGCGGTAGACCGTCAGAAACAGCAGTGTCACGGGGATGGCCAGGGGCAGGCTCACCACCATCTCCCGCAGGCAGACAAACGCGCCGCTGCCCCAGGCGGCCTTGTCCCGGACCCACAGCAGCAGGCAGTGAAAGGCACCGGTGCACAAAAAGCCCAGGGCGCTGACGGCCAAGGAGCACAGGAAGCCGGCGGGAAGCCAGCTCTGGGAGATGAGGGCGGCGCACAGGCCCACCAGGGGGAACACGAGGGTATAAAAGCAGGGCAGAGCCTCCGGCAGCAGCAGGTCGCACACCACGCCCACAGCCAGGGCGAAGATGGTGCCGGGGACAGGGCCCTCGTAGGTGGCGGGCACCGCCGCCGCCACGGGATACACAAAGGGGATGACGCCCCAGATGGTGAGGCGCTGGAACAAAAAGGCCTGGGCCAGAAAGCACAGCAGCGTGGCCGCGGCGTACAGGGTCCACTTGAAGATCGTCTCGTTGCGCGCCAGCACGGCACGGCCTCCTTTCAATAGGGATGGACATTCCAAAATGACTTCCCCAGAGGGAGGTCACAGAGAGTCAAGTAACAATGTCGAAGGACTTGATGATGAACACCTCGCTGAGGGCGTCGAAGTCCGCCGCCGGGGCGATGACGGCGTAGGACGCGGAGCCGGACTCGTCCTTCTGGACCTCCTCGATGGTGCCGATGACCAGGTCCGAGGGGTAGTAGCCGCCCAGGCCCGACGTGACCACCAGGTCACCGCCCAGCAGCTGACAGTCCGCCGGCAAAAAGTCCAGCCGCAGACGTTCCTCGCCCATCATGGAGAAGTCGCCCTGGGCAAGGCCCAGGTCCTTGGTGCGGAACACCTGGGCGCCCAGGGAGGTGTCCGTGTCCACGATGGTCAGCACCGTGCACCAGTTGGACCCCACCTCGCTGACGATGCCCACCAGGTCGTTGGTGGAGGAGACCACGCAGTCCCCTGCCTCCACGCCGTGGACGGTGCCCCGGTCCAATGTCAGGGAGGAGGTCCAGTTGGTCACCGTGTGCTCCGTGATGACGGCGGATTCCAGCTCCAGCTCATATTTCTGCTCCCGCAGGTTCAGCCGCTCCCGCAGGAGCTTGTTTTCCTGGCTGTCCTTTTCCGCCTGGCGGGCGGCGGCCTCCAGCTCCGCGTTGCGCTTGCGCAGGGCCTCGTTTTCCGCCTCCAGAGCCTGCACGTCCTTAAAATAGGCCTGCTTGCCGTTGAACCAGGCGGCGGCGGAGGCGTAGGCGGAGCGGAAGGGGGAGGAGAGGGTCCCGGCCAGATTCACCAGGGGGGAGGAGGTGTTGGAGAAAAAGGACATGGCGGCCAGCGCCACGGAGATGACCGCCGCGGCGAACAGCACCCAGATGCCATGATCCTTCAAAAACTTTTTCAAAGCGAAGCCTCCTGCAAATCACGCAAAAAAGTGGACGCCGAACTGCTCCAGCATCCGGCTCAGCCGCAGCACCGGCAGGCCCATGACGTTGAAGTAATCGCCGTTGATCTTTTCCACCAGCAGCGAGCCCTTGCCCTGGATGCCGTAGGCGCCGGCCTTGTCCATGGGCTCGCCGGTGGCGATATAGCCCAGCAGCTCCTCCCGGGAGGCGGGGCGGAAATACACCTCCGTGGTCTCCGTCTCCGTCACGGAGCGGTCCCCCTGGCGAACGGTGACGCCGGTGCAGACCGTGTGGCGGCGGCCCTGGAGGGCCGTCAGCATCCGCAAGGCGTCCGCCTCGTCGGCGGGCTTGCCCAGGCGCGCCTCGTCCAGAAACACCATGGTGTCGGCGGTGATGACGATCTCCTCCGGCGTGCACAGCTTTGCCGCCGCCTCCGCCTTTTCCCGGGAGATGTAGGCCACCACCTGCTGGGGAGAGAGCCCCGCGGGAAAGGTCTCCTCCGTTTGGGGCACCCGGATGTCAAAGTCCGTGACGCCGATGTTCCGCAGCAGCTCCTGCCGCCGGGGAGAGCCGGAGGCCAATACGATGTGTGCCATGGCCGCCCTCACTTTCCCGTGGAGCCGAAGCCGCCCCGGTCGGGGCCGTCCAGACGCTCCACGCGGGTAAAGGTCAAGGGAGGCTGGTTGCGCACGATGCGGAACTGGCAGATGCGGGCGTTTTTTTCAATGGTCACGTCCCGGGTGGCGTAGACGGGCATCCGCCACTGGTCGTTGTCGCCCCGGTAGGAGCCGTCCACCACGCCCATGGAGTTGGTCTGCAAAATGCCGTAGTTTTTGAAGGTGGAGCTGCGGGGGACGATGTGGGCCTCGTAGCCCTCCGGCAGAGCCATGGCCACCCCCAGGGGGATGAGGCGAAACTCGCCCGCTTTTAAGGTGACCTCCTCGGCGGCGTGGAGGTCGATCCAGTCGGATTTGCCTGCCACGGCGCACAGCTCGTCAATGCCGTCCACAAAATATTTTACCTTGATCTCTTCCATGTGAAACTCCAAAAATAAAATACAATTTGTATAATTTTGATTGCATTATACAGTTTGTTTCCGAAATCGGCCTAAAAAGCCGGGCTCTTGCCTTATTCCACGCCCCGCTCGTAGAGGCCTCGGGTGAACTCCCCGGAGGCGGCGGCTCCCGCCAGGTAGTCCCGGAACACCCGGACGCATTCCTCCGGTGTCTCCGTGGTGAAGCGCAGGCGGGCGTAAACCAAACCCAGGCGGCGGTACTCCGGCCGGTCCGCCAGCCACAGCACCCGGCTGTTCTGGATCTCCGTCCGGTGGCCGTAGGCCGGCAGCAGGGGGAAGGCGGCGCCGGTGCGGTCCGTGAGGAAATTGGGGCGGTCGCAGCGGCACGCGCCGGCGTTTTCAATGAGGCAGTTCTCTGTGATCATCAATGGCAGCCGGCCGTAGACAATGGCCTCCGCCGGCAGGCACTTGGGCAGGTCCCGCAGCTGGGCGAAGCGCAGCTCAAAGGACAAGCAGGCGGAGGAGAGGCCCTTTTTCCGCAAGTAGTCCAAAGAGCGGCCGTTGAACACGTTGAGGCCGTAGTCGCCGTAAACGGCAAAGCCCATGTCCCGCACCAGGGACAAATGGCCGATGTTGCCTGCCAGCACGGCGGTGACGCCCAGGGACTTGGCGTGGTCCAGCCAGCGGCGAAGCTCCGCCTCGTCCCGGTCCCGCCAGACCCGGGGCAAAACGGCGCACCACTGTGTGTCCGCCTCCGGCAGGGCGGTGAAGGCGGCCAGCAGCTCCAAGGGCACATACACCCGGGCGGGGCCCAGGGCCAGCAGCTCCGGCGACAGCTGGGCGGCGGTGGTGACGGAAACGGTGAAGCGGGGGGAGGCAGCGGCACAATGTTCGACAGGCGGCGGGGGAACCGGCAGCTCCCGCCGCTGGGGGGGCGCTGTCCGGGCGTCTGTCAAGGCGGCCAGAGCGTCCCGCCGCAGGGCGTTGACGGCGCTGACGGGGAGGGAGAGCCCGTCGTCCACCTCCGCCGTGACTGCTTCGCAGCGGTAGGCGGTGCCGCCGGTCTTGCGCAGGCGCTGGCAAAGCTCCTCCGTCGTGACGGCCCGGGAACGGGCGGCCTCCGGCACGGGGCCGGTGACGGTGACGGCGTGGCCGTCCGGTGTGGCGGCTTCCAAAACGCAGGGGATGCCGGCGCGGACAGTGCAGCGGAAGCGGACCGGCACGGTCCGCAGACCGCCCTTTTCGTAGGCGGCCTTGGCCTGGGCGAACAGCTCCTTGGGCTCGGGGGCGTTTTCCGGCCGGGTGCCGAACATGCCGGCGCCGTGCTTGCCCTGCCAGTACCAGTCGGTAAAGCCGGAGCGGGAAAAGGCCTGCTCCAGCTCCGCTTTTTCAGCGGCGGTGGGCCTGCGGCCCTCGGCCAGGAGTCGGGCGTAGATGCGGGTGATGACGGCCACGTATTCCGGCCGCTTCATGCGGCCCTCCAGCTTGAGGCAGGCCACGCCCATCTCCGCCATCTCTCCCAGCCGGTCCGCCAGGCAGCTGTCCTTCAGGCTCAGGGGATAACTTTTTTTGGCAGGCTCATTGACACCATACGCCATCCTGCAGGGCTGGGCGCAGCGGCCGTCCCACCCGGCTTTCGCCGTGCGGGAACCCTTTGATCCATTTTCCTCGGCGGAAATGAATTCCGCCTGCGGCAAGGTTTTGCCTGCGGCAAAACGCTTGGACGCCGCTTGCGCGGCGCCGAGGCTTTGCTCCGGCGGGGCCGCGACCACGTCATAGGGCAGTCTGCACGGCTGGGCGCAGCGGCCCCGGTTGCCGGAGCGGCCGCCGATGAGGGCGCTCATCTCGCACTGGCCGGAATAGCACATGCAAAGGGCCCCGTGGACAAAGACCTCCACCTCCGCGGGACAGCTTTTGCAGATCGCGGCGGTATCCTCGGCGGAGCACTCCCGGGCGATGACCACCCGCTCGCAGCCGTCGGCGGCCATTTCCCGGCAGCCGCCGGAGGTGAACAGGCTCATCTGGGTGCTGGCGTGGAGGGGGAGGTCCGGCAGGGCCTGCCGCAGCAGGTCGAAAAGGCCCCAGTCCTGGACCAGCACGGAGTCCACCCCCATGCGGCAGGCGGCAGCGGCAGTCTCCAGAGCCTTGGGCAGCTCCCGGTCCGTCAAGAGGGTGTTCAGGGTCAAAAACACCCGCACACCCCGCTCGTGGCAGTACCGCAGGGCGTCGGCAAACTCCTCGTCGGAGAAGTTTTTGGCGTTTCGGCGGGCGTTGAAGTCGCCCCAGCCCAGGTACACGGCCCCGGCGCCGCTCTCCACAGCGGCCCGCAGGGACTCCGGAGATCCGGCGGGGGAGAGGAGCTCCATACTCATTCGCGGTTCCGGTTCAGACTGTCCAGCCGCTGCTGCAGGCGAAAGACCTCCCGCTTAAGCTCACTGGCCTCGCTCTGGGCCCGGCTGGCCTCGTCCAGATAGCCCTTGATCTGGGCGCGCAGCTGCTCGGAGGCGGCCTGGGCCTTGAACAGCTCGTCGGCGATGTTGGCGGCGGTGAGGATGGCGGCGTCGGTGCGGCCCACCTTGGCGCTGCTTAGGACCTCTTCCATTTTCTCACTGACATAGGAGCCCACCTTCTGCATATAGGCGGCGGATTCGTCCGCGATAAAGGTGTATTCCTCACCGCAGATACTGATGACCACACGGTTTGCCATAAAAAAGTCCTCCTCTTTTGTATTTACGAAACGGCGGGACACAGTCCGCCCATTTTTACAGCGTACAGTATATCATACCCGGCGGAAGTCTGCCAGAAAAAACGGGATGTTTTTCAAAAAAGTTCAAAAATGCCGGCGGCGGAAAAAGGAAGCGGCGACATTTTTGATCGGGTCTTGTCCTCCGGAGGAATTTCGTGTAGAATGAGGGGTACGAAAAACGGAAGGGAGGGACCACGGTGGCAAACGTACTGATCCGGACGGGGGACGAGAGCATCACCGTCACGGCCCAGGCGGCCCGGCGGCTGCTGGAAAAGGGCGACGGGGACGCGGCGCTTTTGTACCTGGCCCTCCTGCGTCACCAGGGCAACGTGCTGCCCCGCTCCCTGGCCGGGGAGCTGCGGTGGGACCGGGGCCGCATCGAGGCGGCGGAGGCCTCCCTCCGGGATCTGGGGCTCATCGCCCCGGCGGCGGATCTGCCGCCGGAGCCCGCCGACGAGCGCCCCGCTTACAGCCGGGACGACGTGGCGGAGCGGCTGGAAAGGAGCGGGGAGTTCCGCAACCTCACCGCCGAGGTGGAGCGGAAGCTGGGCAAGAAGCTCACCACGCCGGACGTCGCCGTGCTGCTGGGCCTCAACGACTATCTGGGCCTGCCCGCCGATGTCATCTATCTTCTGGTGTGCCACTGCGCCGAGCGGGTCCAGCGCCATTACGGCCCCGGCCGCCGGCCCGGCATGAAGCAGATCGAGAAGGAGGGCTACGCCTGGGCCCGCATGGGGATCGACACCCAGGCGGCCGCAGCGGAATATCTGAAAAAATACGCCCAGCGGCAGGCGTGTATTCCCCAGTACATGCGGGCGCTGCAGCTGGGGGACCGGCTGCCGGCCCCGTCGGAGGAGAAGTATCTCACCGCCTGGCAGGAGATGGGCTTCGGCCCGGAGGCGGTGGCCCTGGCCTACGACAAGACGGTTTTGAAGTGCCACGAGCTGAAGTGGGCCTACTGCAACGGCATTTTGAAGCGGTGGCATGAGGCGGGCCTCCACACGGTGGACCAGATCCAGTCCGGGGACCGGCCCGCTCCCCGGCAGGATGGACAGCCGGCGGCCATGGACGACGCCTGGAAATACGTGTAACAGCCGTGGAGGGTACATATGGCATACGACGGAAAGATCATGCGCCTGGCGCTCCAGGAATTTGAAAAGGACAAAAACGCCCGGGAGGCGGAGCTGCGGGACCGGCGGGAGCGTATTTTCCAGCGGCAGCCCCGGCTGCGGCAGATCGAGGGGGAGCTTCACTCCACTATGAGCCGCATCATCTCCGGCGCCCTCCGCCGGGGTACGGACCCCCGCCCGGCCATCGCCGCCCTGCGGGAGGAAAACCTCAGCCTCCAGGCGGAGAAGCGGGAACTGCTGGAGCGCATGGGCCTGCCGGAGGACTGCCTGGAGGAAGCGCCCGCCTGCCCCCTGTGCGGGGACACCGGCTACCGGGGCGGCCAGGTGTGCCGGTGCCTGCGGCGGTATTACGCCCGAGAGCAGCAAAAGGAGCTCTCCCACATGCTGGACCTGGGGAGCCAGAGCTTTGACACCTTCGACCTGGACTGGTACTCCGACCAGCTGCTGCCGGGGCAGAGCAAGTCCGAGCGGGAGCAGATGGAGGGGAAGGTGTACGAGACCTGTGTGGCCTTTGCCCACCAGTTCGGCCGCCGGGCGGAGAACCTGCTGCTGTTCGGTGCGCCGGGGCTGGGCAAGACCCACCTGTCCGCCGCCATCGCCCGGGACGTCAGCGACAAGGGCTTTTCCGTGGTGTACGACACCGCCTCCCACGTGTTCGAGCGGTTCGAGGCCCAGAAGTTCGGCGGCCGGGAGGACCAGGAGACGGCGGCGGATGTGGAGCGGGTGCTGAACTGCGACCTGCTGATCCTGGACGACCTGGGCACGGAGATGACCACCGCCTTCGTCCAGAGCGCCCTGTACCAGATCATCAACACCCGGCTCATGGAAAAGCGCTCCACCATCATCAGCACCAACCTGTCCCCGGATAAGCTGGCCCAGCGGTACACGCCCCAGATCGCCTCCCGCATCGAGGGGGAGTACCGGCTGCTGGCCTTCGTGGGGGAGGACATCCGCAAGCAGAAAAAGCGCCGGGAGATGGCCCGGTAAACATGCGAAGATACGAAAAATCAGCCAGCCCCAACGGGCTGGCTGATTTTTATGTGCTTACGCCGCCGGCTCCTCCGGGGCTATGACGATGATGGAGGGGCTTTCCTCCATGGGGACCTCCGGTTCTGCCACCGGCGTTTCCGGCTCCTGGACAGGCGGGGCGGCAGGCTCTGTGGGCGTGGTCTCCGCCGGTGCTGTGGGCGAGGTGGGGCTCTCCGGCACGGTGGTGCCGGAGGCGGGGACCTGGACCGCGGGACCCTTTACAATGACCTTGTTGCGGACCTTGTAGTCGCTGGAGGCCTCGAAGGAGGTGGAGAGGAGCTTGCCGTCCTTGTCATAAACGCTGCGGTAGCTCTTTACCTTGGCGCCGCCGTAGGGGGTCACCTTCACCTGCTCCGTGCCGGCGGGAAGGGTGTCGTCCTCCTCGTACACGGTCTCCCAGGCGGTTTTGGACAGGACCTCCGTGGTCATTTTCACGGAGGTGCCCTCCGCGTTGGTGCCCAGGACCTTCACGGTCAAATAGCCGTTGGAATAGGAGGTGACGATCTTCACGGGATAGTCCGTGTCGTTGGTGAACTTGTAGTCGGGGCCGCCCCAGGACACGGTGGCGTCCAGGCCCCAGTCGATGTAGGCGGGGGTGTAGCGGTGGGCGTAGCGCTCTGTAATGGCCAGGTTGGACCGCAGGCAGGCCAGGTACAGTGTGGAGGAGGTCTGGCAGATGCCGCCGCCGATCTCGTCCACCGTTTCGCCCTTGACGTAGGCGGGGGCCGCCTGGTAGCCCCGGGCGGCGGTCCGCTGGCCCACGGTCTCGTTGTAGGAGAACACGTCGCCGCAGTTGAGGACGGTGCCGTTGATGGTGGAGGCGGACAGCTTCACATTGGAGATGCGGGCCGCCGTGCCGCTGACATGGGTGGTGGCGGTGCCCAGCACGTCCCGGAAGAGGACGCCCTTCAAATCTTTCGCCGTCACACGGGGATGCTCGATCACGGCGTCCACCCGCACGGTGCTGCCGGGCTCCGCCGCGTCCAGGGCCGCCTGGGCGGCGTCCACGTCGAACTCCGCGCCCAGCTGCTCCGGGGTGATGGAATCCGTGGCGGCGTCGTAGCCGGCGTTTTTCATCTCGCCGGCGATCTCCTCGTGGACCTCCCGGGCGGTGAGGACCCGGGCGGGAACGGCGGTAAAGGAGAAGGGCACCTGGTAGCCGGTCTCGCTGTATGCAGCCACATCCGCCAAAGCGGTCTCCAAAGCGGCCGCGTCCAGGGTCCGGCCATCCCGGGCCTTGGTAAAGACCACGGCGTTCTCCGCCAGCTCCCAGCTGCCGTCCAGCGGCTCCCGGGAGAGGTCACCGGAAAGGCGGGTCACCGTTTCCCGCAGGGCCGCCCGGTCCATGTCCGGCCAGTTGGCGCCGCCGCTCCAGCGGCCCGTGGCGTAGGCGATGTAAGCCCAGCCCTTGCGGAAAAAGCCCATCTGCCGGTCCGTGTCCATCCAGAACCGGGCGTCACCGGCGAACTCGTCGGCTGTGTAGCCCAGGTCCGCCACGGTGATGACGGCCTGCGTCCCCGTATCGGGGTCGGTGAGGGTGATCTCCTGGGACAAAAGCGATGTCTCCAGGGTTTCCTGGGCCTGGTCCACGGTGAGGCCGCCCACGTCGATGCCGTTGATGCGGCGGTTCGGCTGGAAGGTGTCCCTGCCGGCGGCGTAGGCGCACAGGCCTATGTAGGCTGCCAATAGGACGGCCAGGACGGCGCCCACGATGATCAGCGGCGCCTTTCCGCCGGATTTCAGGCGTTTGCCGCCCTTGCTTTCCACAATGGCTTCTGTTGTTGTCTGTTCCATGAAGCCCTCCTGTTGTTACAAGTAATGGGGGACAGGCCGCACACAACCAGCCTATTCCACTGGCTACCCATTCTAGCACACTTTTGTGGAAAAAGCATTACAATCTCGTAACAACAGCGGCTGCCTTAAGCGCCGGGCCGCTTCTGCTTGGGGATGCGGATGGTTAGGAGAATGGCGTCCTCCGTCTCATCCCGTTTCGTCTGGGCGTCCACGCCCGCCTCCCGGATGAGCCGCAGCCCCCGGTCCACACTGTTGAGGAACAGCCGCACATCCTTGAGGATGAAGGTCCGGTGCCCGGCGGCGGGGGAGGACTGGATGGCCTCCAGCCGCCGGTCCACGTACTGCTCCGCCTGGGCCACATTCAGCTGGTGGTCCGCCATGTACCGGGCGGCCGCCAGCTGCTCCCCTTCGTCCTCCAGCCGCAGCAGGCAGCGGGCGTGTCGCTCCGTGAGGCCGGCGGCGGTGAGGGCCTCCCGGCAGGCGGGGGACAGCCGCAGCAGCCGCAGCTTGTTGGCCACGGCGGAGGGAGAGCGGCCCAGGGCCTGGGCGGCGGACTCCTGGGTGGCGCCGGTGCGGCGGAGGTAGGCGGCGATGGCCTCCGCCTCCTCGAAGTAGTGAAGGTCCTGCCGCTGAAGGTTCTCCACCAGGGCCAGCAGGGCGGAGCGCCGGTCATCCGCCGCGGTCTCCAGGCAGGGCACATGGGTGAGACCCGCCAGCTTGGCTGCCCGCAGCCTCCGCTCCCCGGCCACCAGCTCCCAGCCTCCCGCCGTACGCCGCACCGTCAAGGGCTGGAGGATGCCGTTTTGCCGGATAGAGGCCGCCAGGTCCTTTAGGCCCGCCTCCTGGAACACCTGCCGGGGCTGCATGGGATTGGGACGGATGGCATCCGTGGGGATGTCCAGCACCCGCCGTTTCGTCCTGTGGACCACAGGACCACCTCCTCTCGTTTTCCACCATTGTACAGCCCGGCGTGGAAAAAGGAGAAAGAACGGTGTCGAAGGTGTCGGACAAACGAAAAAAACACGCGCGAAAATTTCGCGCGTGCTTTTATTTGGCGGATTCCGCCTGCCGGTCAAATTCTTTTCCGCCTTTGGTGGCGTGAAGGATCTTCACAATGACGGCGGTGGTGGCCTGGAGAAACAGGGGGGAGAAGGCCACCGGAAACAGTACGTCCCCCGGAAAGTACTGGATGGCCAGCACGCTGCCGGCGGCGATGTTGCGGATGCCGCTGTTGAGGCTCATGGTGACGGCGGTGGGGAAGTCGACTTTCATGAGCAGTGCGGCCCGGTAGCCCAGGAAAAAGCCCAGCAGGCACAGCGCGAACACGGCGCAGATGAGCTTGATCAAAGTGGGGGTGATGCTCCGCAGGAAGGGGGCGCAGCCGGTGGCGTTGGCCAGCACCAGCACCAGCATGGTCAGCTTGGCGAAGGGGGCCAGCCGGGGCTTCACCGTGACGGCCGCCCGGCCGTGGGACAGCTGAAACAGCGTCATGGCGATGAGGGCCGGGATGGCCACCATGACCATCAAGTCTCCCATCATGGCAGCCGTGTCCATCTCCACCACGGACCCCAGCAGCAGCCGCAGCGTCAAGGGAATGACGAAGGGGGCCAGCAGGGTGTCCAGCAGCACCACGGAAAGGCACATGGAGGTGTTGCCCCGGCCAATGGATACCCACAGCAGGGAGGCAACGCCGGTGGGGATGGCGTATTCCAGCACCAGTCCCGTGGTGAACAGCGGCGCCTCGGGAAACAGCACGGAGCCCAGCGCCAGGGCCAGCAGGGGCATGGCCGCGTGGAGAATGGCGAAGATGACCACCACCGGCAAGGGGCGGCGGGCCACGGCGGCCATTTCCCGGAAGCCGCCGCCCAGGCTGTTGGCGAAGGTCATGAAGGCGAACAGGGCCACGGTGCGGTCATTGATGGGGGAGAAGACGTCCGGAAAGGTGATGCCCACCAGTACGAACGCCACGATGAGGACGGCCATGTGCTTTCCCAGAAAGGCGTCCAGTTTTTCCAAAGGGCTCAAGGGAAGGACCTCGCTTTGCAGGGGATGGGCCGCTCAGCGGCAGAGATAGGAGAACCAGCCGTCGGCACTGTAAGTCTCCTGGATGGTGAGGCCGGCGCTCCGGAGCTTTCCGGCCACCTCCTCCGCCCGGTCGTCGATGATGCCGGAGCAGAGGAAGTATCCGCCCGCCTTCAAAAGGGGACGCACCGCCGGCGCCAGGGCGATGATGACGTCGGCGACGATGTTGGCCAGCACGATGTCGTACCCGCCGCCGATGCGGGCTTTTAAAGCCTCGTCCGTCAGAATGTCGCCGGCCAGGACGGTGTAGCGGTCACGGCCGATGCCGTTCATGGCGGCGTTTTCATAGGCCACGTCCAGGCACTTGTCGTCGATGTCCACCGCCAGGGCGGTGTCCGCCCCCAGCTTCAGCGCGGCAATGGAGAGGATGCCGCTGCCGCAGCCCAGGTCCAGCACCCGCTGCCCGGGACCGGCCAGCTTTTCCAAGGCCGTCAGGCACAGCCGGGTGGTGGCGTGGCTGCCGGTGCCGAAGGTGAGGCCCGGCTCCAGGATGAGGGGTACCCGCCGGGCGCACTCCGCCCGGACCTGGGGGTCCTCCTGCTCCCACTGGGGGACCACCAGCAGCCGCTCGCCGATCTCCATGGGCTTATAATACTGCTTCCAGTTGTTCTCCCAGTCGGCGTCCTCCATGGTGTCCATGGTCATGAGCAGGGTGCCCAGGCCGGTTTGGGTCTTTTTCAGCTCCTCCAGCTTCAGCCGGACCTCCGCCATTTTGGCAAAGCCCTCGTCCCCGGCCTCCAGGTAAAAGGTGACGCGGGAGCGGCCCTGCATCCGCTGCTCCAGCGCCTCGTCCACATAGTCCCAGTACTGGTGGTTGTTTTCCAGAAAATCCTGGAACTCCGTTTCGTCATCGATGACCACGTTGTCGATGCCGAGGCCGGAGAGCATGGCCTCCACGGTGTCCAGCCCGGCGTGGTTGGTGTCAATATGCAGTTCCAGCCATTTCATGCGCGCTACCTCCTTGCGTTCGCGTTCCTCAGCGCTTGTGACCCACGAAGAACAGCGCCACGGTGCCGGGGCCGGCGTGGTTGCCGATGACAGGACCCACGTAGTTGAGGTGGATGTCGTTGTTGCCGAACCGGCGGACGATCTCGTCCGCCACCAGCAGGGCGTCCCCCTCGCAGTCGCCGTGGCTGATGAACACGGGGCCGTGGGCGGGGTCCACGGCGTTTTTCTCCATCTGGTCCACCAGGGCCAGCAAAGAGGCTTTCCGGCCCCGGGCCTTGCTGACGGGAGTCAGATGGCCGCCGTCGTCCACGTGCATGACGGGCTTGATGGAGAGCATGGTGCCGAACAGGGCGGTGGCGGCGCTGATGCGGCCGCCCCGCTTCAAGTGGTTCAGGTCGTCCACGGTGAACCAGTGGCAGATATTGCCCTTGGTGGCTTCCGCGTAGGCCCGGACCTCCCCGATGGAGCGGCCCTCCCGCTTCTGCTGGGCGCAGAGGTACAGCAAAAGCCCCTGGCCCAGGGAGGCGCACAGGGAGTCCACCACAAAGATCTTGGCCTCCGGGAACTCGGTGCGCAGGTCGCCGGCGGCGATGACGGCGGACTGGTAGGTGGTGGACAGGGCGGAGGAGAAGTTGATGCACAAAATGTCCTTCCCCTGGGCCAGAATGGGCCGCATGGCGTCCTCAAACTCCCCCACGCTGACGGCGGAGGTGGTGGCGGTCTCGCCGCCGCGGATGCGGGCGTAAAATTGTTCGAAGCCGATCTCCCGGCCGTCCAGCCAGTTGCGGTATACGTCCTGGCCCATATGGAGGCTCAGAGGCTGGACCACCAGGTCCAGCTCTTTGGCCATTTCGTCTGTCATGTCACAGCAGCTGTCCGTCATGATCACATAATCACGCATTTGATAACTCCCCTTCCTTGTCCTTCCTGCCTTTTTTGGGAGGCTTGCTTGCTTTTTCCGGCTGTTCCTTCCGCTGCCGCAGCAGCGCCACATAGCGGCTGCTGGCGGCGCCGGCGGCATAACTGATGAGGGCGAAGTGGATGGCGGCGTCCGCCAGGGCCTCCTCGTCCGTGTACTGCTCCATCTCCCGGGCCGTCAAGGTCAAGGCGCTGTCCAGGCTAGCGCAGAAGTCGCCGTAGCCCTGGGCAATGGTGCGCCCGCCTTGGAGCTCCTCATGGAAAAGGAGGTCGATGTCCCGGGTGCTCATCACGTGCTTGAGCACGCAGATGGCGGTGAGATAGGCCAAATGCTCCCGGCCGTACCGCTTGCCGGCGGCACGGGGCACCAGGCCGCTTTTCGTGTAGTTGTTTACCATGGCGGCGGTGAGACCGTCGTCCGCGTCAAAGCGGATCACCTGCCGGTCCATGTAGCTGAGGACCTGGTCCATGTACAGGGCGAAATCCGGCAGCTGGTCCCAGGCCACCGGCCGCTGGGAGCCGAGGCTTTCCCGCAGTTCCATCAGATCGTCCACGCTTGCGTCACTCCTTCACATCAGGTCTGAAATGATTTCTTCTCAAGTATAGCACCGTGATGTGGTTGTGTAAACCGGATTTTACGGGAGTGGGAACCACTTTCTCATTTTCCCACGCAAAACCGGGAGAAAATACGGGAGACGATCTCCTCTCTGGCGGTGCGGCCCGTCAGTTCGCCCAGGGCGTCCAGGGCCTCCTCCGCGTCGGTAAGGATGGCGTCGGGGGTCAGACCTGCCGCCAGTGCCTCCCTGGCCCGGCGGGTGGCGTCCCTGGCCCGGACCGCGGCCTCCTCCTGGCGGCGGTCCGTCAAAAGACTGCCGGAGTCTGTGTCCTCCCCGGCGGGGAACAGCGCCGCCACGGCATCTTCAAGACGCTCCAGTCCCTCGCCGGTGACGGCGGAGAGGGAAACGGAGGCGGCGGGGGCGTTTTCCCGGCCGATGACGCCCACGGAGCGGGCCTTGGTGTCCCAGAGGTCGCACTTGGAAAACACGGCGATCCACCGGGGGGCCTGGGCGGCCAGCCGCAGGACCTCCCGGTCCTCCTCCGTCATGGGGACGGACCCGTCCACCACCGCCAGCACCAGGTCGGCGGCCTCCGCCGCCTTGCGGCTGCGCTCCACACCCAAGCGCTCCACGGCGTCCTCTGTGTCCCGGATGCCAGCGGTGTCCGTCAGCCGCAGCAGCACGCCGCCGCAGAGGACGGATTCCTCCACCGTATCCCGGGTGGTGCCGGGGATGTCGGTGACGATGGCCCGGTCGTAGCCGGCCAGGGCGTTGAGCAGGGAGGACTTGCCGGCGTTGGGCCGGCCCACGATAGCCGTCCGCACGCCGGATTTGAGGACCTTACCCCGCCGGCAGGTGGCCAGCAGCCGGTCCAGGGCAGCGGCGGAGTCGTCCAGGGCCCGGGCCACCTGCTCCGGGCGGATGTCCTCGATGTCCTCGTCGGGGTAGTCCACCACGGCGTAGAAGCGGGAGGTGACGTCCAGCAGGGCGTCCTGGATGGGCTCCAGCACCCGCCGCAGCCCGCCGTCCAGCTGGGCGGCGGCGTTCCGGGCGGCGGCGGCGGTCTCCGCGTCGATGAGGTCAATGACGGCCTCGGCCTGGGTCAGGTCCAGGCGGCCATTCAAAAAGGCCCGCCGGGTGAACTCGCCGGCCTTGGCCTGCCGGGCACCGGCGGCGAACAGGGACCCCAGCAGCTCCCGCAGCACCACGGGGGAGCCGTGGCAGTGGAACTCGGCGGAGTCCTCGCCGGTGTAGCTGCGGGGGCCGGGAAAGCGGACGGCAAGGCCCTGGTCGATGACGCGGCCCTGGCTGTCCAGCATCTCGCCGAATACCATTTTCCGGGGCTCCTGCTGGGAGAACGGGCGGCCGTTAGCGGCCCGGAACACCCGGTCACAGCAGGCAAAGCAGCCCTCGCCGGACAGGCGGACGATGCCGATGGCGGTGGGGGAGTGGCCGGTGGCGATGGCGGCGATGGGGTCCATAAAGATCAGCTCCTTTTCGTAGGCAAGGATAGCATATTTCCGGGGAAAAGAAAAGGGGCATCCTCGCGGGATGGGGCAGGTGCGACCCATTTCTCTCGCCGAGAGAAACGGGTCGCCCCCAAAGAGAGGCCAGGAGGAAACCCTTTCGGCTGGGTTTCCCCCTGGACCCCTTTCCTAAACGACCAGAAGGAAGGGGCTGCGGCCCCTTCCTTTGGAATCCATCCCCGGCGGAGCGGCAGCGGGAAGAGAAGCTGAACGCATTGACAAGCACCCTGGAATGAGATATTACGTCGTAGCTTGCGGCATAAGCGTGGGTGGCGAGGCGCGTTACAGCGCACCTGGATGGAACTGGGCAAATCTGCGGAAAGCTGGCTATCAGCCGCCGCATCCCCAAACTTGCCCGTCCGGGCAAGTTTGGACCAAGCGGCTTTTTCTTCCACCGTGCACGGCCCATTTTCTTTGGCAAGACCAACGGGGCCCCCGCGAAAACCCAGCGAAGCGGTTTTCGTGGGGAGAGGAGAAAGAAGCGGAGCGGTACGAGCCCTGCCATTTAGGCGGGGCGAGTGTAGTGCAGCTTTTTTCGACGACAATGGGGGGTGCAATGCCCACGCCGCAAATCTGCGGCAGCAAAAAAGGACCGGCCCTTTCGGGCCGGCCCTCCAGCGATTCAAAAAAGCACAGCGAACTTACTTGATCCGCTCGCCGGCGGCCTCCTTGGCCTTGATCTCCTTCACGGCGTCCTTGTGAGAGAGGTTCACGCGGCCCTTCTCGTCGATGTCGGTGACCTTCACCCACATCATGTCGCCGATCTTGCAGGCGTCCTCCACCTTCTCAATGCGGTGGTCGGCCAGCTTGGAGATGTGCACCAGGCCGTCCTTGCCGGGCGCCAGCTCCACGAAGGCGCCGAAGGTCATCAGCCGCACCACGCGGCCGTAGTACAGGGCGCCCACCTCGGGCACGAACACGATGTCGTCGATGCACTTCTTGGCGGCGTCGCAGGAGGCGGCGTCCACGCCGGCGATGAAGATGGAGCCATCGTCGTTGATGTCGATCTTGGCGCCGGTGTCGGCCACGATCTTCTGGATGACCTTGCCGCCGGAGCCGATGACCTCCCGGATCTTGGAGGGGTCGATGTGCATGGTCAGCATCTTGGGAGCGTACTTGGAAACTTCCTTCCGGGGCTCGGAAATGCAGGGCAGCATGATCTGGTCCAGGATCTGGCAGCGGGCGTCGTAGGTGATGTCCAGGGCGTTGCGGATGATCTCCATGGTCAAGCCGTCGTTCTTCAAGTCCATCTGGATGGCGGTGATGCCCTTCTTGGTGCCGGCCACCTTGAAGTCCATCTCGCCGTGGAAGTCCTCCACGCCCTGGATGTCGATGAAGGTGGTGAAGGAGCCGTCGTCGTCCTGGATGAGGCCGCAGGAGATGCCGGCCACGGGGGCCTTGATGGGCACGCCGGCGTCCATGAGGGCCAGGGTGGAGCCGCAGATGGAGCCCTGGGAGGTGGAGCCGTTGGAGGAGACCACCTCGCTCACCACACGGATGGCGTAGGGGAACTCGTCCACGGAGGGGATGACGGGCAGCAGGGCCCGCTCGGCCAGCGCGCCGTGGCCGATCTCCCGGCGGCCGGGGCTGCGGGCGGGCTTGGCCTCACCCACGGAGTAGCCGGGGAAGTTGTAGTGGTGCATATAGCGCTTCTCGGTCTCTTCCCAGATGGTGTCCAGCTTCTGGTTGGCGGACAGGGTATCCAGGGTGCAGGCGGACAGGACCTGGGTCTGGCCGCGGGTGAACAGGCCGGAGCCGTGGACCCGGGGCAGCACGCCCACCTCGGCGCTGAGGGGACGGATCTCGTTCTTCTGGCGGCCGTCCACACGGTGGCCCTCCAGCAGCCAGGCCTTGACGATCTTCTTCTGGAACTTGTAGGTAATCTCCTCCAGGAACTGGTCCATGTCGGGATGGGTGTCCAGATACTTCTCGTGCCACTTCTCGATCATGGCGTTCCAGCGGGCCTCCCGGACGTTCTTGTCGTCGGTGTCCATGGCGGCCTTGGCCTCGTCCATGAAGTTGGCAACGATGTCGTCAAACAGCTCCTGGTCGAAGGCGGCGTGGGGGTAGTCGAACTTGGGCTTGCCGATCTCCGCCACCATCTGGTTGATGAGGGCGATCTGCTTCTGGTTCTCCTCGTGGGCCTTCTGAATGGCCTCGAACATCTTGTCGTTGGGGACCTCGTTGGCGCCGGCCTCGATCATGACCACCTTCTTACCGGTGGAGACCACGGTCACGTCCAGGTCGGAGACCTTCCGCTGCTCGCTGGTGGGGTTGAACACCAGCTCACCGTCCACCAGGCCCACCTTCAACGCGCCCACGGGGCCGTTCCAGGGAATGTCGGAAATGGCCAGGGCGGCGGAGGTGCCGATGAGGGCGGCGATCTCGGGAGAGCAGTCATGGTCCACGCTCATGACGGTGGCCATGATGGAAACGTCGTTGCGGAAGTCATAGGGGAACAAGGGGCGGATGGGCCGGTCGATGACGCGGGCAGTCAGGATGCCCTTTTCGCCGGGACGGCCCTCCCGGCGGTTGAAGGAGCCGGGGATGCGACCCACGGCGTACATCTTCTCCTCAAAGTCCACGCTGAGGGGGAAGAAGTCGATGCCGTCCCGGGGACGGGCGGAGGCAGTGGCGCACACCAGCACGCGGGTGTCGCCGTAGCCCACCATAACGGCGGCGTTGGCCAGCTCGGCCAGCTTGCCCACCTCCAGGAACAGGGGGCGGCCCGCCAGCTCCATCTCATAGCGGTGGTAGTTGGGGAACTGTCTTTTGGTGATGATGGTTGACATGGTTTTTCTCCTTTGCTTTGATGCTCGGGAGCGGCTCTTTTCGTATTTGAAAATATGTCCGAAAGCATCGGGCACAATTTCAAACACAAAAAGCAACGGCTCCCGGCGGAAATGATTTTTTTAATAAAGAGCGGCGCGGAATTCCGCGCCGCTCTTCGTTTCTTCTCGTCTATATATCCCGCCGAAGCCCAGCGAAGCGGGTTCGGTGGGAAGAGGAGGAGCAAGGGAGCGTGCGAAGTTTTCCGCAAAGCGGGAAACGCAGCTTAGCGGACTTTGCGACGACTTACTTGCGGATGCCCAGCTTGGCGATCAAGGCGCGGTAACGCTCGATGTCCTTCTTCTGCAGGTAGTCCAGCAGGCTGCGGCGCTTACCGACCATCTTCAGCAGGCCACGGTTGGAGTGCTTGTCCTGGGGGTTGTTGCGCATGTGCTCGGTCAGGACGTTGATGCGCTCGGTCAGAATGGCGATCTGGACCTCGGGAGAGCCGGTGTCGGTGGGATGGGTGCGGTTGGCGTCGATGATAGCGGTCTTCTGTTCTTTGCGGAGCATGGAATGATTCCACCTTTCAAAAAGATTCCCCACGGGACTGCGTTTCGGGCCGGTGAAAGTCCGCGAAACGAAGCGCCGGGGCGTTCGCGCACATTGGCGTGCTTTAAAAATATAACACAGGAAAATCCGCTTGTAAAGAGGGATTTCCGCCTTTTTCCTATAAAAATAAAGAAAAAACGGCCTAAAATCAGGGGTTGACAAGTGCTCTCCGGCGTAGTATCCTAACTGTACTAGAACGGTTAATACAGTTGACACAGGAGGCAACCATGGTTTTCAGCATTTCCCTGCTGGCGCTGGTGGGCGCGCTGGTGCTCGCGGGGGGCCATTTTCCTGGCATTTTTCTTGATTCGGTAAAGGAGGGAGCGGCGTGATCAGCCTGAATTACCGGGATTCCCGGCCCATCTACGAGCAGATCAAGGATGGCCTGCGGAAGCTGATCGTCACCGGCGCGCTGCGGCCGGATGAAAAGCTGCCGTCGGTGCGGGCCCTGGCGGCCCAGCTGGCCATCAACCCCAACACCATCCAGCGGGCATACAACGAGCTGGAGGGTGAGGGGTACATCTATTCCGTCCCCGGCAAGGGCAGCTTTGCCGCGGGGAACGCCGGCGCCGATGCCCAGCGCCGGACGGAGCTGCTGGCCCAGGTGCGGGAGCTGGCGGCGGAGCTGAACTATCTGGGCGTTTCCCGCCAAGAGCTGGAGACGCTGATCGAGGAGGCGTATGAATCATGATCGAAGTGAAAAACGTCGTCAAGCGCTTTGACGGCTTCACGGCCCTGGACGGCGCGTCGCTGTCCGTCCCCACCGGCAGTGTGTACGGCCTGGTGGGCCCCAACGGCGCCGGCAAATCCACCATCATCCGTCATTTGACGGGCATTTACCGCCAGGACGAGGGCAGTGTTACCATCGGCGGGGAGGACGTGTGGGAAAACGCGGCGCTGAAAGGGCGGATCGCCGCCATTCCCGACGACTGGTACTATTTCCTGCAGTCCACCGTACGGGATATGATGCGCTTTTACAGGGGTTTTTATCCCCGGTTTTCCGTGGAGCGGTATGAAAAGCTGAAGGAAGTGTTCAGCATCGATGAAAAGCGGGTCATCCGCCGCCTCAGCAAAGGTATGCAGAAGCAGGTGGCCTTCTGGCTGGCCCTCAGCTGCATGCCGGACTACCTCATTCTCGACGAGCCGGTGGATGGCCTGGACCCGGTCATGCGGCGGCAGGTGTGGTCCCTGGTGATGGGAGATGTGGCGGAGCGGGGCACCACGGTGCTGGTCTCCTCCCACAACCTGCGGGAGCTGGAGGACGTGTGCGACCACGTGGGCATCATGGACAAGGGCAAGGTGCTGCTGGAGCGGTCCCTGGCCCAGCTGCAGGACAACATGGTGAAAATGCAGGTGGTGTTCCGGGACGGCCAGGAGGTGCCGGCGGACCTGCCGGTGCTCCACGTGTCCCGGGTGGGCCGCATCCACACCCTCATCATGCGGATGAACGCCCAGGAGGCCGCCGCCCGGCTGGCGGTGTACGACCCTATGCTGGTGGACGCGGTGCCCCTAACGCTGGAGGAGATCTTCATTTACGAACTGGGAGGTGCGGACTATGCAGTCAAAGACATCGTTCTCTAAGTATTTCAACGCCACCCTCTTCCGCAGGAACCTAACCCGGTTCTGGCCCCTGTGGGGCATGGCGTCCTTCGCCGGGAGTTTGTTCCCCCTGGCCCTGCTGGTACAGTTCCTTCGCGACGAGGATTTTTACCTGTGGAACAGGCCCCTGGACTTCACGGAGATATACTACTACGCCGCGGCCTACGCGGTGCCCATCGTGTCGCTGCTGTACGCCATCTTCTGCGCCATGCTGGTGTGGAGCTACCTTTATAACAGCCGCAGCGTGGGACTGCTGCACACCCTGCCCATCCGGCGGGAGGGTCTGTTTTTCACCAACTTCCTCTCCGGCATGGCCATGATGCTCATCCCCTACGTCATCGTGGGCGGGCTGTGCGTGGTGGTGAGCCTGGTGGGCGGCTGCTTTGACGTCAAGGGCCTGGGCGTCACCATTCTGGCGGTGCTGGGACAGAGCTTTTTCTACTTCGCCACCGCCACAGCGGCGGCCTTCATCACCGGCAACGTCTTCGCCCTGCCGGCGGTGTACTTCCTGCTGCACTTCCTGGCGGTCATGCTGGACTGGCTGGTGTGCACCTTCTCCCAGGGCTTCATCTTCGGTCTCAGCGGCGGCTATTCCGGCGTGGTGGAGTGGCTGAGCCCCACGGTGTATCTGGAAAACCAGATGCGGGTGAGCGGCACCTATGAAGAGGTGTTCCAGCGGGGAGAGCTGACCGGCACGGGCTACTACACCGACGTCCTCACCTCTGTGGAGCTGCAGAACCTCTGGCTCATCGGCGTGTACGCCCTGGTGGGGGCTGCGCTGCTGGCCATCGCCTGGCTGCTGTACCGCCGGCGCCGCAGCGAGTCCGCCGGCGACGTGGTGGCCGTGGGCTGGATGAAGCCGCTGTTCCGCTACGGCGTCACGGGCCTTGCCGCCCTGCTGGGGGGATTGCTCCTCTACGAGCTGTTCTGGCGGAGCTTCCAGAGCGGCCGGTACTACGAGGTGGTGCCCCTGCTGGTGTGCATGCTGGTGGCGGGGACCATCGGCTACTACGCCGCCTCCATGCTGCTGGCCAAGTCCCTGCGGGTGTTCCGGGGCAGCTGGCGGGGCCTGCTCCTCACGGCGGCGGGCTGCGCCGTGGTGTGCGCCGTGCTGCACTTCGACCTCTTCGGCGTTGCCGACCGGGTGCCGGAGGTCAGTCGGGTGGAAAAGATGACGCTGTACACCGCCGACAATAATTATACCTTCTATCCTGATGAGGACACGGCGCTCATGGAGCGGGTGCGGGCCGTCCACCAGGCCATCACGGCGGACCGGGACTACATTGTGGGCTTCACCGGCCAGGAGGACTGGCGGAGCCAGCCGGTCATCGGGGAGGCGTCCTTCCATGTGACCTATTATCTTTCCAGCGGCCTGAAGGTGGACCGCAACTACTACCTGCCCATCTCCCGGCAGCGGTTGACCCAGGAAGGCACTTACGACAACCTGCTGGATTCCCTGGTGAACAGCAACGAGATGAAGGACCGCCGCATCCACCTGAATGACGCCCGCTTTGCGCCCTCCGGCGGCAGCGTCTACGTGGAGCGGCAGAAGATGGGCTACGACCTCAGCAGCCGGGAATGCGCCGCGCTGCAGGCGGCTGTGGCGAAGGACGCCGCGGCGGGCGCCTGGGGCCAGTACAGCTGGCTGGAATCGGATTGGGGCGGCGAGTACGCCCTGAGCCTGGAGCTGAGCTTTGCCTACACGGGCGAGGATGGGAATCCCCGCCGCGACTGGATCAGCATCACCCTTCGCCCCGGCATGGAGAACACCATCTCCTGTCTGAAGGAGCTGGGCTTCATCACGGAGGCGGATCTGGTGACCAACCGGGAGCTGTACCCCGAGGATACCTGGGAAATGGAGGAAAAGTTTACCCAGGAGATGGCGGCTGTTGAATCCGCGGACGTCATCGGCGGCGCCGACGGCTCCACCACCGTGTATGTCACCGACTGAGTTATGAGCGCGTACAAAAGAAAAAGGCGCCGGCGTCTGAACCCCCGGTTTGCCCTGCTGTGCCTGGCGCTGGTGCTGGGGGCCGCCGCCGTGGGCCTGTGGTGGGCGAGCCGGGGCCTGCCCGGGGAGGACATCGCCGTGCCGGACTACGTGGAGCGGGACTACATCCCCGTCAACGAGTGGTCCCGGCCCGGTACGCCCCTGGAGGACATCAACGCCGTGGTCATCCACTACGTAGGCAATCCCGGTACCACCGCCCGGGCCAACCGCAACTATTTCGCCTCCCTTTCCTCCGGGGAGGAGGGGACCTACGCCTCCAGCCACTTCGTGGTGGGCCTGGAGGGGGAGGTGGTCCAGTGCGTGCCCCTAACGGAGATCGCCTACGCCTCCAACGGCCGCAACGGCGACACCGTGTCCATTGAGGTGTGCCACCCGGACGAAACGGGGGAGTTTTCTTCCGTCACCTACGGCCGCTGTGTGGAGCTCACCGCCTGGCTGTGCCGGGAGTTCAAGCTGGACCCGGAAAAAGACGTCATCCGCCACTATGACGTGACGGGGAAGGAGTGCCCCCGGTACTACGTGGAAAACCCGGACGCCTGGGAACAGTTCAAGGCGGACGTGGCGGCGGAGCTGGCGGCCGGCGAAAAAAATTAAAAATTTTTTCGCGGAAGATGAAACAAACCGGGAAGTCAAATCGTCTTATAGACAGAAGCGCAAAGGAGCGTGTACGATGCAAGAAAGGAGCCTTCCTATGGAACCGAATCATGCCGTTGAAAATATGTGGCGCATTTGGGTGGACACCAAGCGCCGTATCGTCTCCTTCCACGAAGAGGAAGGCTGTCAGATGCTGGAGTTTCGCAATCACGACATGTTCCTCAGCTGCGTGGACCAGTACTCCGGGAAGCAGTACCGATACCAATAAATCAAAAAGGAACGCCCTTCGGGGCGTTCCTTTTTCGCGTGCAGGAGCGCAGAGTTGGACGTGACGTGGGGACTGCAAATGGAAAAACCGGCTTTGGCGCCTTTTTCGGGGAAGAAACGGTTGACAAACAGGCAAAACGTGATATTATGAATCAGGAATTGAACAGTTTGGCGTGGATAGGGACGAGTACGTCCCCGCCCCCTGGGAAGAGAGCCGCCGGTTGGTGCGAGGCGGAGAGGGGAGGGGCGGAAAATCACCCTGGAGCCTCCTGCTGAAAGACGACGCGAGTAGGTGTGGACGTGTGACGGGCGTTATACCGTCGGCCTGTGACAGCAGGCAGTGAGCGGTCGTGTCCGCAAGGCCACGGCAACCGAGAGTGGTACCGCAGAGTGTTGTTTTGAACGCTTTGTCTCTTGAAGGAGACAGGGCGTTTTTATTTTTTGCTTGTTCAATCAATTCACGATAGAAAAGGAGAAACGCGGATATGGATTACAACAAGACCATCAATCTGCCGAAAACCGACTTCCCCATGCGGGCGGGCCTGCCCAAGCGGGAGCCGGAGATGCTCAAGCGCTGGCAGGAGCAGGACGTGTACAACGAGATGCTGAAGAAGAACGAGGGCAAGCCCCTGTTCAACCTCCACGACGGCCCTCCGTTCTCCAACGGCGCGCTGCACATGGGCCACGCTCTCAACAAGTCCATCAAGGACTTCATTACCCGTTCCTACGCCATGCGGGGTTATTACACCCCCTATATCCCCGGCTGGGACAACCACGGCATGCCCATCGAGTCCGCCATCATCAAGCAGAACAAGCTTAACCGCAAGGAGATGAGCGTGCCCGATTTCCGCTCCGCCTGCCATGACTTCGCCAAGCACTACATGGATGTCCAGAGCGAGGGCTTCCAGCGGATGGGCGTCCTGGGCGACTGGGAGCACCCCTACGCCACCATGAACCCCGGCTTCGAGGCCGAGGAGGTGAAGGTGTTCGGCGAGATGTACAAGAAGGGCTACATCTACAAGGGCCTCAAGCCCGTGTACTGGTGCCCCCACGACGAGACCGCCCTGGCCGAGGCTGAGATCGAGTACCAGGACGACCCCTGCACCACCGTGTATGTGAAGTTCCCCATGCACGATGACTGCGGCAAGCTCCCCGGCTATGACAAGAGCAAGCTGTTCTTCGTCATTTGGACCACCACCATCTGGACCCTGCCCGGCAACCTGGCCATCGCCCTGCATCCCGACGAGTCCTACGCCCTGGTGAAGGTCCCCTCCGGCGACGTGTTCATCATGGCCGAGGCCCTGACGGAGAAGGTCATGGGCATCGGCGGCTATGAAAGCTATGAGATCGTGGAGACCCACCCCGGCTCCTTCTTCGAGAACATGCTGGCGGACCACCCCTTCCTGCCCAAGACCTCCCGCCTGCTGCTGGCGGACTACGTCACCATGGACTCCGGTACCGGCTGCGTCCACACCGCTCCCGGCTTCGGCGCCGACGACTACCAGACCTGCAAGCGCTACGGCATGGACATGGTGGTGCCCGTGGACGACCAGGGCCGCCACACCGACTACGCCGGCAAGTACGCCGGCATGACCACCGATGAATCCAACCCCGTCATCCTGGCGGACATGAAGGAGAGCGGCGCCCTCTTCGCCCAGGAGGACATCGTCCACAGCTATCCCCACTGCTGGCGCTGCAAGGGTCCCATCATCTTCCGGGCCACGCCCCAGTGGTTCTGCTCCGTGGAGTCCTTCAAGGACGAGGCCTGCGCCGCCTGCGACGACGTGCGCTGGGTGCCCGGCTGGGGCATCGACCGCATGAAGTCCATGGTCCGGGAGCGCACAGACTGGTGCATCTCCCGCCAGCGCAAGTGGGGCCTGCCCATCCCCGTGGTGTACTGCAAGGACTGCGGCAAGCCCATCGTCACCGACGAGACCATCCAGGCCATTTCCGACCTGTTCGCCGCCGAGGGCTCCAACGCCTGGTTCGCCAAGGACGCCGCCGACATCCTGCCGGAGGGCTTCACCTGCCCCCACTGCGGCTCCAAGAGCGGCTTTGACAAGGAAGAGGACACCCTGGACGGCTGGTTCGACTCCGGCTCCACCCACTTTGCCGCCATGAAGCGGGACCAGGGCTTCTGGCCCGCCTCCATGTACATGGAGGGCCTGGACCAGTACCGCGGCTGGTTCCAGTCCGCTCTGCTGACCGCCGTTGGCTCCACCGGCGTGGCCCAGGCGCCCTTCAAGGAGTGCGTCACCCACGGCTGGACCGTGGACGGCGAGGGCAAGGCCATGCACAAGTCTCTGGGCAACGGTATGGACCCCTACGAGATCTTCAATAAGTACGGCGCCGACCTGCTGCGCCTGTGGGCCGCATCCGCCGACTACCACGCCGACATGCGCTGCTCCGACGCCATCTTCAAGCAGCTGAGCCAGAACTATCTGAAGTTCCGCAACACCGCCCGCTACTGCCTGGGCAACCTGGACGGCTTTGACGCCGACCGTCTGACGCCCGCCTGCGAGATGGAGGAGCTGGACCGCTGGGCCGTCACCCGTTTGAACGACCTCATCGACAAGTGCTTCAAGGCCTACGATGACTATGAGTTCAACGCCGTCACCCACGCCGTCAACGACTTCTGCGTGGTGGAGCTATCCAACTTCTATCTGGACATCATCAAGGACCGCCTGTACTGCGAGGAAAAAGACGGCGCCCTGCGCCGCAGCGCCCAGACCGCCCTGTTCCTCATTCTGGACACCATGACCAAGATCATGGCCCCCATCCTGGCCTTCACCTGCGATGAGATCTGGCAGGCCATGCCCCACCGCGCCGCCGACGACGGCCGCAACGTGGTGTTCAACGAGATGAACAAGCCCTTCGCCGACTACGCCCTGGACGAAGCCGCCATGGCCAAGTGGGACAAGATCATCGCCGTCCGCACCGCCGTCAACGGCGTGCTGGAGACCGCCCGCGCCGAGAAGAAGATCGGCAAGGCCCTGGAGGCCCGGGTGGACTTGACCGTCCCCGCCGAGGACGCCTTCCTGGCGGAGATGGACGGCGCGCTGCTGGCCGACCTGCTCATTGTCTCCCAGGTGAACGTCACCGTGGGCGGTGAGCTGGCCGCCTCCGTGGCCAACGCCGAGGGCACCAAGTGCCCCCGCTGCTGGAAGCACTCCGCCCAGGCCGACGAAAACGGCCTGTGCCCCAGATGTGCCAGCGTCATCGCAAAGTTCGCTGACCTCGGAACACCCTGACGGGTATTCCTCGCCGCGCTTCCTTGCGCTGTCGCTTCCCCGCGTGACCCGCTTCGCTGGGCTCCCGCGGGGCACCCCGGCGTAGCGAAGCTCCCCGAGTTCTGAGACACTCCCCCAAATACGCAAAATATCCCCGGCCAGATGGCCGGGGATATTTTTTAGGATTTGTCAGTCCAGGGGCACCCGGATGACGGCGTCCAGGGCGATGGAGATCTCGTCCTCCACAGCCTGGGCCACGTTGCCGGCGCCGGCGGTCTGGTTGTAGCCGTCCACGCCCACCAGCTCGAAGGCCGGGGCGTCCACGGCAATGATGGCGCCGGCCTTCACGCCGTGGAGGGAGGATACCACCAGCAGGGAGGCCACCTCGTTTTCCATGGCCTTCACGCCGGCTTTGGCGTACAGCTTCACCGTGGATTCCAGGAAGCCGGGGTAGAACAGGGCCTGGGTGAGGACGATGCCCTTGTGGACGGGGATGGACTGTTGCCGGGCGGCGTCCAGCAGGGCGGAGACCACCTCGCCGTCGGCCACCGCCGGGTAGGACAGGGGAATCATCTTCTCCGTGACGCCCTCCTCCCGGCAGGCGGCGGTGGCCACCACAAGGCTGCCGGCGGTGACGTCCGGCTGCATGCCGCCGCAGGTGCCGGTGCGGATGATGACCTTGGCGCCGGCCCGCCACAAACTCTCAAAGGCGATGGCGGCGCCGCCGCAGCCCACGCCGTGGGACACCACCGCCACGTCCACACCCTTGTGCTTGCCCACGTAGGTCCAGTACTCCCGGTTCTGGGCCAGGCAACGGGCGCCCTCCAGCCGCTGGGAAATGCGCTCCGCCCGCTGGGGGTCGCCGCACACCAGCACCCGGGGCGGGATGTCCCCTTCGGCCACGTGGATGCAGGGGAGCAGGTTCTTTTCAGACATAGATGGTTCCTCCTTTGGAAAACTCCGAATATGGGACCGGCCCGCGTCAGCGGGCCGGTTTTATCTTTACTTTTTCAGCTTGGCGGAGCCGTTCCGTTTGCTGAAAACGACCAGGGCCACGATGGTGGCGATGTAGGGCAGGGTGTTGGTCAGCTGGGCCTTCACCACGTTCTGCAGCGCCAGGCCGATGCCCTGGCACAGGCCGAAGAACAGGCTGGAGGCAATGACCAGCAGGGGATGGGACATGCCCAGGGAGGAAGCCGCCATGGCGATGAAGCCCCGGCCGGAGGTCATGTTCTCCGTGAACATGGTCACCTGGCCCATGCTCAGCACCACGCCGCCCAGGCCGCACAGGGCGCCGGAGAGAATGACCATCTCCATCTGGATGCGGGTGGCCTTGGTGCCCAGGCTCTCCGCCGCGGACTTGTTGATGCCCACGGACAACGTGCGGAAGCCCACCACCGTCTTGAAGAGGTAGACGAACAGCACGATGGCGATGATGTAGGACAGGTAGTCGATGATGGTGAGGTTCTCCAGGACGCGGCCCAGGAAGGGGATGTCCTTGATCACAGGCAGGTTGATCTTGTTCAGGGACACCAGCCGGTTATCCACCAGCTTGCCCCGCAGGCCGAACACCAGGTACAAGAGGAACGTGGTGATGGCGCCCACCAACAGGTTCAGCGCGGTGCCCACCACCATGTCGGCGGCCTTGTATTTCACCTGCAGCACAGCCACCACGGCGCCCACCACGGCGCCGGAGAGGACGCCGGCCAGCACGGACAGCAGCACGCTGGAGGTGAAGTAGTTCACGGCGATGGAGGTAAAGCACGCGATGAGCATCTGGGCTTCCAGGGCCACGTTGAACACGCCCACGCGGCTGCACATGGCGCAGCCCAGAGCGGCCAGCAGGATGGGGGTGGTGGAGCGGAGGGTGGAGTTGATGACGGAGGCGATATATGCGCTGTTCATGCCTGCTTCCCTCCTTCCTTGGCGGCGGCCTTGGGCTTTTTGGCAAAGCGGATGACCACCTTCACGGATACGAACAATGTGATGCAGCACTGGATGATGGTGGCGATCTCCAGGGGGATGCCCAGGGAGCGCTGGATGGCGCTGCCGCCGATCTGCAGCCCGGAGAGGAAGATGGACACGAAGAACATGCCCACGGGGTCCAGTCCCGCGATCAGTGCGGCCTGCAGGCCCGTCCAGGCGTAGCTGGTGGAGGAGAGCATGCCGTCGGCGTAGCGGTATTTCAGACCAAAGACCTCGGCGGAGCCGGCCATGGAGGCGATGGCGCCGGCCAGGGCCATGGTGATGAGCATGACCTTCACCTGCTTCGTGCCGCCGTATCGGGCGAAGGAGGGGTTGAAGCCGCCCATCTTGGACTCATAGCCAAACACGGTCCGGCGGGTGATGAACACCATGAACACCACCACCAAAATGGCGACGATGAAGCCGGCGTTGAAGGTGGAGGTGGAGGACAGGCGGGGCAGGCGCATGCCCGCGGCGATCTCCGGGGTCTGGAGGGCCAGGCCGTCGCCGGAGGTGTCCTTGAGGGGATAGGTGACGAAGTAGCTGGTGATGTAGTTTGCCACGTAGTTGAGCATCAAGGTGGTGATGACCATGCTGACGTTGAACTTCCACACCAGAACAGAGGGCAGAAGGGCGTACAGGGCGCCGGCGGCCATGCCGGCAAGCCACGCGATGACGGCCACCAAAACCGGGGGGCCGGGCATAAACAGGGCCACCACCGTGGCCACCAAGGTGCCGGTGACCATCTGCCCCTCCACGCCCAGGTTGATGTAGCCGGCCCGCCAGCTCATGCCGGTGGCCATGGCGCAGATGATGATGGGTGTGGCGCGGGTGAGGGTGGAGAAGAGGTAATAGGGCTTGAAGAAGGATTTTTCGAACATTTCCTTATAGACCTCGATGGGGTTGTGGCCGCAGGCCAGAATGACCACGGCGCCCACCAGCAGGCCGAAGACCGTGGCCACCAGCGGCTGGCGCAGGGCCTGCCAGCCCCGCAGGGCCACGGTCTTCCACACCGCGTCCCGGGTCTCGTTAGTTTTCATGGAGCGCACCTCCCATCATCAGAATGCCGAGGGCTTCCTCCGTAGCGTCCGCCTTGCGGAACTCGCCGGCGGCGCGGCCCTCGTAAATGACGTAAATGCGGTCGGACAGGGACATGATCTCCGTCAGCTCCGAGGAGATCAGCAGCACGGCGTCGCCCTTTTCCCGCTTTTCCAGCAGCTTGCTGTGGATGAACTCGATGGCGCCGATGTCCACGCCCCGGGTGGGCTCCGCCGCGATGAGCAGGGGGGAGTTCTGCTCCATCTCCCGGGCGACGATGAGCTTTTGGATGTTGCCGCCGGAGAGCTCGCCGGCCTTCTGGGACTGGCCGCTGTTGCGCACGTCGTAGTCGTCCAGCAGCTTCTGGGTGAAGGCCTTGGCGCCCTTGCTGTTCAAAAGGCCGTGCCGGGACAGCTCCGGCTTGTACTGGTGGGCCATGATGGAGGTCTCCGTCAGCGTGGCCTGGGCGGCGCAGCCCCAGAGGTAGCGGTCCTCGGGGATGCAGGCGCAGCCGGCGTTTCGGATGTCGCCCACGCTGCGGCCCGCCATATCCTCGCCCTTCAGCACCACCTGGCCGGAGGTGGGGGGCAGCAGGCCCGTCAGGCACTGGATCAGCTCCGACTGGCCGTTGCCGGACACGCCGGCAATGCCCACGATCTCGCCGGCGTCCACGTGGATGCTGAAGTGGTCCAGAATGTTTTTCTCGTCGGGGCCGGCCAGCACCAGGTCCCGCACATCCAGCACGGTGCCGGTGGTCTCCTGGGGGGGCACTTCCCGCTCCACGATGTGGCGGCCCACCATGAGGAAGGACATCTCCTCGATGGAGGTCTCGCTCTTGGGCATCTCCTGGATGTACTTGCCCAGCCGCATGACCATGACCCGGTCCGCCACGGCCATGACCTCGTGGAGCTTGTGGGTGATGATGATGATGCTCTTGCCCATTTGGGCCAGCTTGCGCATGGTGAGGAGGAGCTCGTTTACTTCCTGGGGGGTCAGCACGGCGGAGGGCTCGTCAAAGATGATGATGTCCGCGTCCTGGTACAGGACCTTCAGGATCTCCACCCGCTGCTGCAGGCCCACAGGGCAGTCCTTCACCAGCCGGCGGGGGTCAATGTGGAGGCCGTACCTCTCGCACAGCTCCTCCGTGATGCGGACGGCGGCGTCCCGGTCAAAGAAAAGGCCGTTTTTCCGGGGCTCCCGGCCGTAGACGATGTTCTCCGCCACGGTGCAGGGCTCCAGCAGCATGAAGTGCTGCTGCACCATGCCGATCTTCTTGGCGATGGCGTCGTGAGGGGAGCGGAAGTGCTGCAGCTCGCCGTTGAGGTAGATCTCGCCGGCGGTGGGCTGCTCCAGTCCGTAGAGGATCTTCATCAGGGTGGATTTGCCGGCGCCGTTTTCGCCCACGACTGCTAAGATCTCACCCTTGTCCAGGGTGAGGTGCACGTCGTCGTTGGCGTAAAGGGAGCCGTATACCTTGGTGATGTGTTTCATTTCCAGCAGCAAGGGAATACACCTGTCCTTTCCTTGATAATATCTGTACCGTCTCCCCGGCGGCAGGAGCCCTGCCGTCCGGGAGGCGGAACATTTTGAAAAAAGCAGACGGGAAGAGACTTTCTTCCCGTCTGCTTTTCATGAGGTAGGGGATTTGGAAGGACCGGGCGGACCTTCCAAGCAGACTTCCTTGTATCGGGCTCAGCCAGCGAAGTACTCTTCCTCGGTGGGATAGTTGGTCAGGTCCAGCTTGCCGGTGCGGATGTCGTCGGCAACCTGCTTCAGATAGGCGATGTCGTCGTCGCTCAGACGCTCGCTTCTGGGGTTGGCGGTCTCGTGGGTGACATACACGGCGCCGATGGTGCCCTCAGACACGCCCCAGACGGAGTTGTCGTTGGTGTAGCTGCCGCTGAAGAACTCATCGATCAGGTTCCAAACGGACTGATAGGTGTCCTTGATCTGGGAGGAGACAATGTAGGGGTTCTCGGGGTCGGTCAGGTCCACGTCCTGGCCGGAGGTGTAGAAGCCCTTCTCCTTGGCGGCCTCGAAGGTGCCGCTGTCGCCGCCGGCGGCGGCGGAGTTGATGAACACGCAGCCCTGCTCATACTGCTGGATGGCCAGCTCCTTGGCCTTGGCGGGGTCGGAGTAGGAGGCGGTATAGTTGAACACGAACTGGGCGTCGGGATCGATGGACTTCACGCCCTCCATGTAGCCGTAGCGCCACTTCCAGGAGCCGGGGCCCTCGTTGACGTGGACGGCGCCGTAGGTGTGGGACTCGCCGTCGGTGGTCAGAGCGGCGATGACGCCGATGAGGTAGGCGCCCTCCTGCTCACGGTAGGAGATGCACTTGACGTTCTCGGCCTCCACCTCGGAGTCGATCAGCGCGTAGTTGGCAGCGTCGGGATACTCGGTGGCCACCTTGTTGATGGCGTCGCCGGCCTGCCAGCCGCCGCCGATGATGAGGTCATACTCCTCGGCCACCAGGGCGCGCATGTTGTCCTCGAACGCGGCGCTGTCGGCGCACTCGGCCACGGTGGGCTCGAAGCCGTACTTGGCGGCGGCCTCGTTCAGAGCGTCCACCATCTGGGTCAGGAACACCTGGGTGCCCACCTTGTCGCACACCAGAGCGATCTTCATGCCCTCGCCGGGCAGGGTGTCGCTGCTGGCCGCATTCTCCGCGGGGGCGGGAGCGGGGGTCTCTTCCTTCTTGGAGCCGCAGGCCGTCATGAGGGACATGGACAGCACCAGGGCCAGGAACAGTGCAAGAGCCTTTTTCATGTTTTTTCCTCCAACTGATTTTCATTTTAAAATGTGGGAAAGGAGAGATCCGCCGCGGGGCGTGGGAAAAGCGGCAAAAAATCTCCGTTTGGTTGATATTATAGAACGCAATCAAGCATTTTGTCAATTTGAGTTTTGAAAAAGCGGAAGGTACTACGTAAATTCAACATAATTAAACAAAAACAAACGGATAGCTTTGCTGAAAACAACAATAGTGACGGAAATAAGGGCGGCTGAGATTGACAAAAAGATGAAAAACCATAATAATACAACACAAGAACAAACCGCGGAGCTTTCGGAACGGCCGCGGAAGCAGGAGGGACGCGCAGTGAACAAGCAGATCGAAGAGGCCCGCCGGGGACTGTCCGCCTCGGAGCTGGGGCATGTGGACGAGGCGGCGCCGGAGCGGGCGCCGGGATATGTGCTGCTGCCGGGAGACCCCAACCGGGTGCCCAAGATGGCGGCCCAGTGGGACGGCGGCGCCAAGCTGTACACCCTGTCCCGGGGACTGACGGCGGCGGTGGGCACGTATCACGGCGCGGAGATCGGCGCTTGGTCCACCGGCGTGGGCGGACCCAGCACGGAGTGCACCTTGACGGACCTGGCCGCCCGGGGCGCACACACCTTCATCCGGGTGGGGACCACCGGCGCCATCCAGGAGGACATCCGCATCGGCGACATCATCATCAACGACTCCAACGTCCGCCTGGACGGAACCTCCCGGCTGTACGTCCGGGACGAGTACCCCGCCGTCTCCTCCTATGAGGTGGTGCTGGCCCTGGTCCAGGCCTGCGAGAATCTGGGGCTGCGGTATCACGTGGGCACCGGCTGCACCTGCGCCTCCTTCTATACCGGCCAGTGCCGCACCACCTACGGCGGCTACCGGCCCTCTTGGCTGGACGCGGAGTTTGAGGACCTGCGCCGGGCCGGGGTGCTGAACTTTGAAATGGAGGGCGCCACCGTCACCACCCTCAGCCGCGTCTTCGGCAAACGCGCGGCCATGTGCGCCTCCGTGGTGGCCCAGCGCATCACCGGAGAGTGGGACGAAACGCCCCAGGGGGAGTACAACGCCTGCCTGGCCGGCGCCGAGGCTGTCCGCATTCTAACGGAGTGGGACCGGAAAAAGGCGGAGCAGGGGAAGAAGTACTACTTCCCCGGACTGTGAGGGCGCCATGGAAGAGAATTTGAAAAAGAAGCTCATCGCCATGGCGGCGGAGGCCCGGCACAACGCCCGGGCCTTCAGCGGCTTCCATGTGGGCGCCGCCCTGCTGACGAAAAGCGGTGAGATCGTCACCGGCTGCAACGTGGAGCTCCACACCACCCTCTCCAGCATCTGCGCCGAGCGCACCGCCATGGTGAAGGCCGTGTCCATGGGATACACGGACTTCGAGGCCATCGCCGTGGTGTCCGACGCGGAAAAGCCCGTCTCTCCCTGCGCCTTTTGCCGGCAGTACCTGGTGGACTTCGACCCGGACATCCTGGTCATCATGGCCAACGCCGCCGGCACCGAGGTGGTGGAGATGACGGCGGCGGAGCTGCTGCCTATGGCCTTTATGGGCAGCGGACGGGACGAACCGCAGTAAAAAATACACGCAAAAAACCGCCCCGGGAGCGTCGCTCCCGGGGCGGTCTTGCGGTTACAGGCTCATCTTCAGAATGTTCAGAATGTCCTCCTCGCTGAGGGGGACGAAGGTGCGGTCGAAGCTGCCGGTGCGGGCCTTCTTGGCCATGAGGGGCAGCTTCTCCTCATCGATGCCCACCTCCCGCAGCGTGGCGGGCAGGCCCAGGGAGTTGAAGAATTCCCGGGTCTTGTCGATGGCGGCCTCCGCCAGCTTCCGCTGGGGCAGCTGGGGGTCCAGGCCCCAGACGTTGACGCCGTAGGCGGCGAAGCGGTGCTCCGTCTGGTCGTTGAGCACGTAGCGCATCCAGTTGGGGGTCAGAATGGCCAGGCCCACGCCGTGGGTGATGTCGTAGAAGGCGGAGAGCTCATGCTCAATGGCGTGGACGCTCCAGGCCACGGGCTTGCCCATCTCCAAAAAGCCGTTGATGGCCCAGGAGGCGCACCACATGAGGTTGGCCCGGGCCTCGTAGTCATCGGGGGTGGCCAGGGCCTTGGGGCCGTAGTGGATGCAGGCCTTCAAAATGGCCTCGGCCATGCTGTCGGCCAGGTAGGAGGTCTCCACGGGGCTGAAATAGTTTTCAAAGGTGTGGGACATGATGTCCGCCGTGCCGGCCGCCGTCTGGGAGGCGGGCAGGGAGCAGGTGTAGGTGGGGTCCAGAATGGACACGGAGGGCAGGCAGGCGGGAGCGCCGAAGGCCAGCTTTTCATTGGTGTCCATGTCGGAGATGACGGCGATGTTGTCCATCTCGGAGCCGGTGGCGGCCATGGTCAGCACCGTGAAGATAGGCAGGGCCTTCTGAGGCACGGCCTTGCCGGCGGGGAAGTCCCAGGGGTCGCCGTCATAGCAGGCGCCGGCGGCGATGGCCTTGGAGCAGTCGATGACGCTGCCGCCGCCCAGGGCCAGCACGCCGTCCAGACCGTTCTCGCGGCACAGCTCCACGCCCTTGCGGACGGTGGTGATGCGGGGATTGGGCTCCACGCCGCCCAGCTCGACCCATTCGATGCCATGCTCCTTCAGCTGGGCCACGGCGCCGTCATACACGCCGTTGCGCTTGATGCTGCCTCCGCCGTAGACCACCAGCACCCGGCTGGCCCGGCTGGCGATCTCCCTACCCAGCTTGCTGATCTGCCCCTTGCCGAAGTGGACCACCGTGGAAATGGAATAGGTGAAATTTTTCATAGGTGTGAACCGACCCTTCCCGCTGCGCAGCAGCGATTATTTTGCGTCCGCGCCCCGGCGGACGCTGTATTCTGTTTCATATTTTATCACAGAAAACAACAACAGTCAACAATTACGGGCACATATCAAAAAAGGGAACGGTGGAAACAGGAGGAAATTTTCGTTGACGAAAAGAGCGCTATGTGGCATAATAAAGCAGAAAAACTGAAAAATTTAGGAAAAATGTGACATATGTCGCGCCCGGCGAAAAAGAATGGGATCTTCCATGAATTTCCGAAAAGATGGAAGAGTTCCATGCCCGCCTCCGAAAACTGTGGAATGCTTGGTCAAGCCGGCAGAAGGGAAAGCAAACCGATATGATGACAGCGCAGCGAAGAGAAGAACTGAAAAAATACATGCTGGAGCACAAGAGCGCCTCCGTTCTGGACATGGCGCGGCGGTTCCAGGTCAGCGGCCAGACCATTCGCCGGGACTTCGAGGCCCTGGAGAAGGAGGGCTTCCTCCAGCGGTCCTACGGCGGCGCCATGGTGAAGGAGCGGAAGGTGACCTTCGTGCCCAACACCGTGAAAAGCGAGCTGTTCGTGGATGAGAAAAAGGCCATCTGCCGCCGGGCGGCGGAGCAGATCTGCCCCAACGACTGCATTTTTATCGACCACTCCACCACGGCCCTGGCCCTGTGCGACGAGATCCGCCAGATGCCCCTAACGGTGGTCACCAACTCCTACCGGGTCATCGGCCAGCTGGCGGACTGCTTCAATATCCAGCTGGTGAGCACCGGCGGCACCTACCACGGCGGCATCGAGGGCTTTTCCGGCCTGGAGACGGTGCGCTACCTCCAGCAGCACTGCGTGGACAAGGCCTTTTTGTCCTGCCGGGCCATCGACCCCCTGCGGGGCGTCAATGACGCCTATGAGACCATCGCCAACGTCCGCCAGACCGTCGTGGAGAACGCGGACAGCGTGTATCTGCTGGCGGACCACACCAAATTCGGCAAATCCGGCTTCATTACCGTCTGCGGCATCGACCAGCTGGACTATGTCATCACGGACCGGCCCCTGGACCGGGCGTGGCGGGAGCTCTTCGCCGAGAACCAGGTGGAGGTGCTGGACGGCTCCGACGAATAAACGGAATGAAAAAAGGTCCCCGGAATTTCCGGGGACCTTTTTTATCAGCATCAGCGGTACAGCCGCTCCACGCAGGTCTTGGCGGCGTGGAGGATGCGGTCGGCGTCCAGCGTCAAAAACTCGCCGTTTTCGTAGAGGATGCGGCCGTCCACCATGGTCATGACCACATCGCTGCCCTGGGCGGAGTAGGTCATGAGGGCCAGGGGGTCCACATTGGGGAACAGGTGGGGGCGGGTCAGGTCGATGGCGATGATGTCCGCCTTCTTGCCCACTTCCAAAGAGCCGGTGTCGCCGCGGCCCTGGAGCCTGGCGCCGTTGCGGGTGGCCATGTTCAGCACCTGGGCGGGCTTCATGAGGGTGGGGTCGTGGGTGAAGCCGTTGTGGAGGACGGCGGCCAGGTGCATCTCCTCCATCATGTTGAGGTTGTTGTTGCTGGCGGCGCCGTCGGTGCCCAGGGCCACATTCAGCCCCAGCTCCAGCATCCGGGGGATGGGGGCGAAGCCGCTGCCCAGCTTCATGTTGCTGGTGGGGTTGTGGACGGGGCTGACGCCCTTTTCCCTCATGAGGACCATGTCCTCCTCCGTCACCCAGACGCAGTGGGCGGCGAAGGTGGGGGAGTCGAAGGTGCCCAGGTCGTTGAACCACCGGGCCGGGGTCTTGCCGTACTTGGCCACGCACTCGTCGTGCTCCTTCTTTGTCTCGGACAGGTGGATGTGCATCCGCCCGCCCAGGGCCTTGCAGTCGGCGCTGTACGCCTCCACGATGTGGGGGAAGTTGGTGTATTCGGCGTGGATGGAAAAGTCGATGAGGATGCGGCCATCGGCCATGCCGTTGCAGTCCTTGAACAGCTGGATGGACTCCTGGGCCCGGGTGTTCTGGGCGTAGGTCTCCTCCGGGTTGAAGCACTGGTTGGGCCGGCAGAGGTTGGCCTTGATGCCGGCGGCCACGGCGTTTTCCACGGCGGTGTCCGCGTGGAAGTACATGTCGGAATAGCTGGTGGTGCCGGTGGAGATCATCTCCAGCAGGGCCAGGGCGTTGCCCACCTGGATGTCCCGGGCGGTGAATTTGTCCTCAATGGGCATCATCTTTTCAAACAGCCACTCCTGCAGCGGCAGGTCGCTGCCCACGCCCCGCAGCAGCGTCATGGCGGTGTGGCCGTGGCAGTTGATAAGGCCCGGGGCCAGCAGGCGGCCGGACATGTCCTTTTCCCGGTCGTAGGGTGCCGCGGGACGGCTTTCCCCGATATAGTCGATGACGCTGCCGTCGATGCCCAGGTAAGCGTTCTTCAGCCAGCGGTAGCCGCCGCCGTCGGCGGCCAGGATGTCACAGTTTTTCAAAAGCAGTTTCACAGAAAAGCTCCTTCTTTCCCGGCGGGCCGTCAGATGGCGGCCACGATCTTCTTCATGTAGGCGCTGAAGGGACCGGCGATGACCTTGGAGGTCTCGTCCACCTCCTCGGTGGTCAGGGGACGGTCCAGCACGCCGGCGGCCATGTTGGTCATGACGGACAGGGCCAGCAGCGGCATGCCGCAGTGGGCGGCGGTCAGTGCCTCGGTGACGGTGGACATGCCCACGGCATCGGCGCCCAGGATGCGGGCGGCCCGGATCTCGGCGGGGGTCTCAAACTGGGGGCCGGTGAAGAACATGTACACGCCCTCGTGGACCCGGATGCCGGTGCCGGCGGCGCAGTCCAGGGCCAGCTTCCGCAGCTCCGGGGTGTACATCCGGGAGACGTCGAAGAAGCGGGGGCCGAACTCCTCCACGTTGGGGCCCCGGAGGGGGCTGCTGCCGTTGAGCTTGATGTGGTCGGAGATGATCATCACATCGCCGGGGCGGTAGCCGGTGTTGACGGCGCCGGCGGCGTTGGTGAGGATGGTGGTCTTGACGCCCAGCAGCTTGAACACCCGGATGGGGATGACCAGCTGCTCAAAGTCGTAGCCCTCGTAGGAGTGGAACCGGCCGGACATGCACACCACCTTGCGGCCGCAGATGGTGCCGAAGATGAGCTTGCCGGCGTGGGAAGCCACGGTGGACACCAGGAAATTGGGGATGTCCTTGTAATCCACCACCACGGGGTTTTCGATCTCCTGGGCGAAGGGGCCCAGGCAGGAGCCCAGGATGATGGCGATCTCCGGAGTGAAGTCCACTTTCTCCTTCAAAAAGTCGGCGCTCTTTTGAAAATATGCATACGTATAGGGCATGATTCAAATACCTCCTGCTGTTTTGGCAGCGCAGCGCCCAGCCGGGGGAGAATGGCCGCCGCAATTTTTAATATTGTATCACAGCTTGTTTTGAGCGTCAATCCGACAAAAAGCAACAGAAATAAACAACAAGCTAAACAAAACCAACAGGCGGAAAGGGACTGGACAAGGGCGGGGAGATGTGATACGGTGAGGGACGCAAATAAAAGAACGGGAGAGAGACCATGGAACTGACTGTGATGGACTGGGTGTCCCGGGACGCCTTGGGATACGGCTACCTGCTGGACTTTTACCGGCGGGGCGCCCGGGTGTGCTGGCTGGACGAGGCGGGGATCGTGCTGCGCAGCGACCGCTACCGCATCAGCTACACCGGGGGCGACGTGCCGGCGGACCTGGCGGAGCTGAACGGCCCCGGCCTGGTGCTGACGGACAGCGGCGCGCTGCGGGAGCGCCTGGCGGCGGCACACCCGGACTGGCAGGTGATGGACTGCGCCCAGGCCTTCTATCTGAAGAAGGAGCCGCCCTGCGTCCGGGCCCGGCCCGGCGTGTCCATCCGGCCCCTCACCCTGGAGGACCTGGACTTTGTGCTGGAGAACTACCACAACCCCGGCGCCTATGAGTCCCATATCCGCCAGCGCATCGCCGAGGGGATGCTGGGCGGCCTGGTGGACGGAGTCTTGGCGGGCTTTGCCGGCATCCACCAGGAGGGGGCCATGGGTATGCTGGAGGTGCTGCCCCAATTCCGCCGCCGGGGACTGGCGGAGGTGCTGGAGGCCGCCCTCATCGACCAGCAGCTGCGGCGGGGCCGCTTCCCCTACTGCCACGTGCGCCACGGCAACACCGCCTCCGAGGCCCTGCAGCAAAAGCTGGGCCTGACCTTCGACGAAAACCGGACGCTGTACTGGCTGGGCTGAGGGACGGTTGCTTTTCCGGGGAAATGCGTGTAAACTAAAGGATACCCCAAAAAACAAGGAGAAACCATCCATGTATGATATGTTTGCCGCCCTCCTGGCCCTTGGAGGCTTTGCCCTGGACCAGTGGCTCAAAGCCTATGTCACCGCCAACATCCCCCTGGGCCGGTCCCAGCCTCTGGTGCCGGGCCTGGTGGAGCTGCGGACCGTCCACAATTACGGCGCCGCCTGGTCCAGCTTTTCCGGCATGCGGTGGCTGCTGGTGGCCGTCACCTGCTGCATCGTGGCGGCGGTGGCGGTGCTGCTGGTGCGGCGGGTGGTGCGCCACCCCCTGGGGGTGATGGCCTGCGCCATGATCCTCTCCGGCGGCGTCGGCAACATCGTGGACCGGGTGCGGCTGGGCTACGTGGTGGATATGTTCAACCTGCTGTTCATGGAGTATCCCGTGTTCAACGTGGCGGACATCTTCGTGGTGTGCGGCGCCGTTTTGGGGGCCGTGTACTACATGTGGTTCTATGAAAAATACGACAAGAAGGGCGGAGCCCATGGAGAATCTGACGCTCCAAGCGAATAAGGAGGACGCCGGCACCCGGGTGGACGCCTGGCTGGCCGCCCACGCGGAGGGCTTGACCCGCTCCGCCGCGGCGCGGCTTCTGGAGGAGGGGCGGGTCACCTGGGCCGGCAAGGCCCTGGCGAAAAATTACAAGCTCACCGGCGCCGAGACCCTGGAGGTCTCCCTGCCGGAGCCGGAGGCGGTGGACGTGGCGCCCCAGGACATCCCCCTGGACGTGGTGTACGAGGACGCCGACGTCATCGTGGTGAACAAGCCCAAGGGCCTGGTGGTCCACCCGGCTCCCGGCCACCCCGACGGCACCCTGGTCAACGCCCTGCTGTACCACTGCGGCGACAGCCTGTCCGGCATCGGCGGGCAGCTGCGCCCCGGCATCGTCCACCGCATCGACCGGGACACCTCCGGCCTCATCATCGCCGCCAAAAACGACGCCGCTCACCAGTGCCTGGCGGCCCAGCTCCAGGACCACACCCTGGCCCGGGTGTACCGCTGCATCGTGGTGGGCAATCTCCGGGAGGACGCAGGCACCGTGGACGCCCCCATCGGCCGCCATCCCACGGACCGGAAGAAAATGGCGGTGGTGGCCGGCGGCCGGAACGCCGTCACCCATTGGCGGGTGCTGGAGCGGCTGCGGGGCTGCACCTACGTGGAGTGTCGGCTGGAGACCGGCCGCACCCACCAGATCCGGGTCCACATGGCCCACCTGGGCCACCCCATCCTGGGAGACACGGTGTACGGCGCCAAGAAGGCGGTGCCCGGCCTCCGGGGCCAGTGCCTCCACGCCGTGGGCCTGCGGTTCCGCCACCCCCGCACCGGGGAGCTGGTGGAGCTCTCCTGCGGCCTGCCGGAGGAGTTTGAAGCCCAGCTTCGGAAGCTGGAAAATCACTGACAAGCGCCCGGGCGGGGCTCCGAAAAGGAGCTCCGCCTGGTTTTTGTTGAATAAATTGATAACAAATAGAAAAAGAAACATAAATTCTGCACAAAAAGCAATCGATTACCTGTGATAATTCTGATAAAAACGGTCGTTGACACCGGAGGGAGGCGCTGATAGAATATGGGCCGAATTCAGGGGCGCCGAACCGGCTGCCCCGGAAAGGCAGGAAAGAATTACAATGACGAAAACGATCGAGATTACCAGCGACAGCCAGGTGGAGAAGATCAACCGTTTGGCGTCCGAGGCCCCCTATGAGGTCTGGCTGAGTACCGACACCGTCATGCTGGATGCCCGCTCTTTGCTGGGCCTGTTCGCCCTGGTGGGCAAGAAGGCCCGCGTGGTGGTGGCAGATAATGTGAACCCCAAGGCATTTGGCAAGCTGGTGGACAAAATGGCGTGAAAGCGCCGGAACAGGACCTAGGGCGGCGCGAAAGCGCCGCCCTAGGTTTTTCTTGTGCTTTTTCACCTTTTATGCTATGATATTTTAGTTAAAGTATAGAAACACGGAGGAACGGTTTTTTGGAACGCAAACAAGTACTGGTCCCCGAGGCGGACCTTGCCCGCCAGCGGGATTTTGAAGAGAAGATCCGCGCCATGTTCGCCGCCCGTGAGGCCCATCCTGTGGCCTGTGTGGACACCTTCGGCTGCCAGCAGAACGTGGCCGACGGCCAGAAGCTCATGGGCATGCTGGGCGAGTGCGGCTTCACCTTCACCGACGACCCCAAGGAGGCGGACCTGGTGATTTTGAACACCTGCGCCGTCCGGGAGCACGCGGAGCAGCGGGTGTTCGGCAACCTGGGCCTGCTGACCCACACGAAAAAGGAGAACCCGGAGCAGGTCATTGCCCTGTGCGGCTGCATGGCCCAGGAGGAGCGGGTCAGCAAGCGGGTGAGGGAGTCCTACCGCCACGTGGACCTGGTGTTCGGCCCCCACGCGCTTTGGAAGTTCCCGGAGCTTCTCTGGCAGGTGTACGAGACACGCAGGCGGGTCTTTGCCGTGGACGATGAGCACGGCACTATCGCCGAGGGCATCCCCGTGGTGCGGGAGAAGGGCGTGAAGGCCTGGGTGTCCATCATGTACGGCTGCAACAACTTCTGCTCCTACTGCATCGTCCCCTACGTTCGGGGCCGGGAGCGGAGCCGGGACCCCCAGTGCGTACTGCGGGAGGTCCGGGAGCTGGTGGAGAGTGGGTACAAGGACATCACCCTCCTGGGGCAGAACGTCAACTCCTACGGCAACGACCTGGGACTGGGGTACGATTTTTCGGACCTGCTGGCGGACATTGACAAAATTCCGGGGGAATATCTCATCCGCTTCATGTCCAGCCACCCCAAGGACGCCACGAAAAAGCTCTTTGACACCATGGCCCGCTGCGCCCACGTGGCAAAGCAGCTGCACCTGCCTTTCCAGTCCGGCAACGACCGGGTACTCAGGGAGATGAACCGCCGCTACACCCGGGAGCAGTACCTGGACCTGGTGCGCTACGCCAAGAGCGTCATGCCCGGCCTGGTGCTGACCTCCGACGTCATCATCGGCTTCCCCGGGGAGACGGAGGCGGAGGCCATGGACACCGTGTCCCTGGTGGACGAGGTGGGCTTTGACGCCCTGTTCACCTTCATTTATTCGCCTCGTCCCGGCACCAAGGCCGCGTCCATGCCGGACCCCGCCACCCGGGCGGAGAAGCAGAAGTGGTTCGACAAGCTCCTGGAGGTCCAGAACGCCAAGTCCGCCGCCCTCCACGCCGCCTACATCGGCAAGACCGTGAGGGTGCTGGTGGACGGCGAGAGCGACGATGCCGACTTCCCCCTTTCCTCCCGGACGGAGGGCAACCGCCTGGTGCGGCTGAAGGGGGACAAGTCCCTCATCGGCCAGTTTGTGGATGTGACCGTCACCGGCAGCAACACCTGGGCCCTGTACGGCCAGCCGGTCCAGTAACGGGAGGATGCCTATGAAGATCATCACCCTTATGGAAAACGAGGCCTGCGGCGGCCTTTGCGCCGCCCGGGGCCTGAGCCAGTATATCGAGACCCCCAAGCACAAGATTCTCTTTGACATGGGGCCGGACGGCGGCTTCATCCAAAACGCGAAAAAGCTGGGCGTGGACCTGGCGGCGGTGGACGTGGCGGTGCTGTCCCACGGCCACAGCGACCACGGCGGCGGCCTGCGGGCCTTCTGCGAGGTCAACAGCCACGCGGACGTGCTGGTGCACCCGGACGCCTTCGGCGATTTTTACGCCGTGGTGCCCGGCGAGGCCCCCCGGTACATCGGCCTGGACGAAGACATCTGGGAGCTGGAGAGCCGGGTGGTCCCCACGGCGCCGGGCCTGCGGCTGGACGAGGAGCTGTCCCTCCTGGGGGACATCCCCAATACGTTCCCCTGGACCCCTGTGGTGGAAAAATTGCAGGAAAAAACGGCGGAGGGCTTCCGCCGAGATGAATTTCGTCATGAGCAGCACCTGCTGGTGGAGGCCTGGGGCAAGACGGCGCTGTTCGCCGGCTGCGGCCATGGAGGCATCGTGAACATCGTCCGGGCGGCGGAGGCCCAGCTGGGCCGGCGGCCCGACGCGGTGTTCGGCGGGTTCCACCTCTTTGAGCTGGACCCGGCGGACCCCAGGAGCGAGGAACTGCTGCGGGCCACCGGCGAGGAGCTGGCCAAGGGCGACACCGTGTATTACACCGGCCACTGCACCGGGGCGTACGCCTTTGAGGTGCTTCACGGCATCCTGGGGGAGCGGCTGCGGCCCATGCACGGCGGCACCGTGGCGGAGGTTTAACGGTAGACCTCCCGGGCCAGGAGGAAGGCCTGCCGGGCGAAGGCGTCCTCGCTGACGCTGGCCGCGGCGTTGCGGGCTTCCTCGTAGGCCAGGAACAGCTTGCGCTGGTCGGCGGTAAAGGAGGCTGTCAAGGCGTCCAGGGTCTGGTATTCCCGGGCCTGGAGGGGGAAGTATTCCCCGGGGAGGGCGTTTTGGCGGGTGTCTGCCAGATGGCAGAGAAGAACGTCGATGTAATCTTGCATAAAATCACTTCCTATCAAGTTGACACACACGTTCGTGTGCGATTATAATATCACACATATTTGTGTGCGTCAATAGAAAGAGGGAAAAATGACATTTGCGGAACATCTTTTTCAGTTGAGAACGGCGCACAAACTCACACAAAGGGGAATTGCGGAGAAAATCGGAATCAGCTGGCGTGCCTATCAGAACTATGAATTAGGACTTAGAGAACCGCAGCTGTCGACACTGATCGCCCTGGCGGATTTTTACGATATTTCTTTGGACGAGCTTGCCTGCCGGCAACGGTGAGTGACACCTCGGTGGAGGTGGGCAATGCACCCCCCATTTTCTCCCCGTGGAGAAAACGGGCCGTGCACGGTCCAAAAGACACGCCAGGAGGGGGATTTCGGTCTCCCCCTCCTGGACCTCCCCTTCAAACGACACAAAGAGGGGGCTGCGGCCCCTTCCTTTGGAATCCATCCCCGGGAGCGGCAGCGGGAAGAGAAGCTGGACGCATTGACAAGCACCCTGGAATGAGATATTACGTCGTAGCTTGCGGTATAAGCGTGGGTGGCGAGGCGCGTTACAGCGCACCCGGATGGAGCTTGGCAAGCTTGCGGAAAGCTGGCTATCAGCCGTCCGCATCCCCAAACTTGCCCGTCCGGGCAAGTTTGGACCAAGCGGCTTTTTCTTCCACCGTGCACGGCGCATTCTTTTTCGCCAAGACGAAAAAGAATGGGGGGTGCAATACCCGCCTCTATCGAGGCGCACGCCCTGTAAGCGGCACCGCTTACGATATTAAAAGATGAGGTGACCCCCATGGCGGAACTGACCCCCATGATGAAGCAATATTTGGAGATCAAAAAGAACAACCCGGATTCCATCCTGTTTTTCCGCCTGGGCGATTTCTACGAGATGTTCGCCGACGACGCCCGCCTGGCCTCCCGGGAGCTGGACCTGACCCTCACCAGCCGGGACCACGGCAAGCACCAAAAGCCCGCGGAGGACCAGATCCCCATGTGCGGCATCCCCTACCACGCCAGCGAGGCCTACATCGCCCGCCTTATCGGCAAGGGCTACAAGGTGGCCATCTGCGAGCAGATGGAGGACCCGGCCACCGCCAAGGGCCTGGTGAAGCGGGACATCATCCGGGTGGTCACCCCCGGCACCGTCATCGACGCCGCCTGCCTGGACGACAAGGCCAGCAACTTCCTCTGCGGCATCTACCTGGACTCCCAGGCTGCCGGCGTGGCCTTCTGCGACATCACCACCGGCAAGGCCCATCTGACGGCTTTTACCGGCAAGGAGCGGGTGGAGCACGTCATCAACGAGCTGGGCCGGTTTTCCCCGGCGGAGGCCATTTTGAGCGACGGCGCCTATGCCGAAAAGGCTCTCACGGATGCGCTGACGGAAAAATTCCGCTGCCGGGTGGAAAACGGCGGCCAGCGGCGCTTTTTGCTGAATGAGGCGGAGAAAAACATCCGTCGCCAGTTCGGGGACGAGGCCTTTGCCCGCCTGCCTGCCGGTATCCCGGCGGCGGCCATGGCCCTGGGCGGGCTGCTGGATTACCTGTACGAGACCCAGAAAACGGACCTGTCCCACATCAACGACCTGGATTACTACGAGGAGGGCCGCTTCATGGAGCTGGACCTGACGGCCCGGCGGAACCTGGAACTGACCCAGACTCTGCGGAGCAAGGAGAAGAAGGGAAGCCTTCTGTGGGTGCTGGACAAGACGAAGACCCCCATGGGCGCCCGGTGCCTGCGGTCCTGGCTGGAGCGGCCGCTGCTGAGCGTCACCGCCATCTGCAAGCGCAATTCCGCCGTGGCGGCCCTGGTGGACGACACCATCGCCCGGGAGGAGCTCATCGCCGCCATGACGGGCCTGGGGGACATGGAGCGGCTCATCGGACGCATCGTCTACGGCACCGCCGGCGGCCGGGACATGGCCTCCCTCCGCTCCGCCATCGAAAAGCTGCCGGAGGTGGCCGCCCAGCTGGACCGCTTCCCCGCCGGACGCCTGGCGGAGCTGCGGCGCCAGCTGGACACCCTGGACGACATCGGCGGCCGCATCGCCGCCGTCATCTGCGACGAGCCCCCCTTCTCCGTCCGGGAGGGCGGCTTCATCCGGGACGGCTATGATGAGGAGGTAGACCGCCTGCGTCACATCCTCAAGGGCGGCAAGGGCGTCATCGCCGAGATGGAGGCCAAGGAGAAAGAGCGCACCGGCATCCGGACGCTGAAGATCGGCTACAACAAGGTGTTCGGCTACTACATCGAGGTGTCCAAGTCCTTTGCCGACCAGGTGCCAGATACGTACATCCGCAAGCAGACCCTGGTGAACGGCGAGCGGTACATCACCCAGGAGCTCAAGGACCTGGAGCACACCATCCTCACCGCCTCGGACCGGGTGGTGGCCCTGGAATACGAGCTGTTTACCCAACTGCGGCAGGAGGTGTCCGCCGCGGCCGCCCGCATCCAGCGGACCGCCGCCGCCGTGGCGGAGGCGGACGCTCTGGCGTCCTTCGCCGCCGTGGCTGTGCATAACCACTACTGCCGGCCCGATGTGGACGAGTCCGGCGTCATCGAGATCCGGGACGGCCGCCACCCGGTGGTGGAGCAGGTGCTGAAAAGTTCGCTCTTCGTCCCCAACGACACCTTCATGGGGGAGAAGGAGGACCGGGTGGCCATTATCACCGGCCCCAACATGGCGGGCAAATCCACCTATATGCGCCAGGTGGCCCTCATCGTTCTCATGGCCCAGATGGGCTCCTTTGTGCCGGCGTCCAGCGCCCGCGTCGGCGTGGTGGACCGCATCTTCACCCGCATCGGCGCCAGCGATGACCTCAGCGCCGGCCAGTCCACCTTCATGGTGGAGATGACGGAGGTGGCCGACATCCTGCGCCACGCCACGAAGCACTCCCTCCTCATTCTGGATGAGATCGGCCGGGGCACCTCCACCTTTGACGGCATGTCCATCGCCCGGGCGGTGCTGGAGTATTGCGCCGACAAAAAGCTCCTGGGGGCCAAGACCCTGTTCGCTACCCATTACCACGAGCTGACGGAACTGGAGGACACCCTCCCCGGCGCCGTGAACTACAACATCGCCGTCAAGACCCGGGGGGAGGACATCACCTTCCTCAGAAAGATCATCCGGGGCGGCGCGGACCGCAGCTACGGCATCGAGGTGGCAAAGCTGGCGGGCCTGCCGGACAAGGTGGTCCAGCGGGCGAAGAAGGTGCTGCGGGAGCTGGAGGCGGAAAACGGCGTCCAGTACGTGGCCGCCCGGAAAGAGGAGGACCAGGTGTCCCTCGCCGCCATGGGCGAGGGGGAGGTCCTGGACGCCCTGCGCCGCTGCCAGCCGGATACTTTAACTCCGATTGAGGCCATGAGCCTCATCTACGAGTGGAAGCAGAAGCTCTCCTAAATACTAAAAGAGGAAGACCGATGGCAAAGAAAAAGACAAGTCCTTACATGACCCCCGGCGAGCAGATCGCCGGCACGGTGTTTTTTGTGATCTATCTGGTGGTGCTGCCCTTCGCGGCGGGGCCGCTGTTCCGCCTGGCGGGGCGGCTGCTGGATGTGACGATCTCCGCCGCCCTTCAGAACGTGATCTATTATTACGTGCTGTTCGCGGTGACGGTGCTCATTTTCCACAAGTTCCTGGCCAGGACCTGCCGGAACCTGGCGGATAACCTGGGCGGCGCCTGCCGGATGCTGCTGGTGGGCCTAGTGGCCCTGTACGGCCTCAACGAGCTGGCCTACCGGCTGACGAACCTCATCATCACCAACCGCACCAACCTCAATGACACCGCCATTTCCGCCCAGATGGACAGCGCCCCGTACATGACGCTGCTCATCGTGGTGCTCCTGGCGCCCTTTGTGGAGGAGGTGCTGTTCCGGGGCCTGGTGTTCGGCAACCTGAAGGGCAAGAGCCGGCCGGTGGCCTATGTGGTGTCCTGCGCCCTGTTCGCCCTGCTGCACGTGTGGCAGTTCGCCGTGGTGTACCAGGATGTGACGTATTTTCTGCTGATGCTGCAATACCTCGTGCCGGGGGCGGTGCTGGCCTGGGTCTATGACCGCAGCGGTACGCTGTGGACCTCCATCGCCCTCCACGCCTTGACCAACGCCCTCAGCGTTCTGGCCATGGGCTGAAAGGAGAAGCTATGACGGGTGAGTTGATTTTGGAAAACAGCGGCTGGAAGCGCCGCCTGCCGGCGATGGCCGCCACGGCGGTGGCCGAGGCGGCGGTGGTGTGGCCCGCCGTGGCGCTGATGCTGCGGCGGGGCGTCCACGGCCTCATGCTGCAGATCTCCACCGGCGTGCTGGTGCTGGTGCTGTGGTGGGCGCTGTATCCCGTTTTGAGCCGCGCTTTCTCCAAAGGCAAGGACAGCGGCCGTGTCCGCTGGACGCTGACGGAGGAGCAGCTGACCATCGGGGACGATGTGATCTGCCTGGACACGGTGAAAACGGTCCACTGCTGGACCAACCGCAGCGCTCTGGGCACCGCCGACGGCGGGTTGACCGTCAACATCGAGACCAGCGGCAAAAACCGGGTGCTGCGCTCCCTGCGCGCCGGGGAGGAGGCGGCGGAGTCCGAGCGGCTGCTGCGGGAACTGGTGACGGCCCTGGGCTACGGAGCCCGCCTGCCGGAACAATGACCAAAGAGAAAAAGGAAGACCGCGTTTCATGAGTTTTTTTGATACCTTCAGCCAGATGCTGGTGATCCTGTTCGCCATCGTCGTGGGCTTTGCCGCCAACCGCCTGGGCTTTCTGGACGGTCCCACCAACCAGAAGATCTCCCAGCTGCTTTTGAACTTCACCACCCCCGCCCTCATCGTGGCATCGGTCCTCACCGGGGAGACGCTGCCGGAATTGGCGGAGATCCTGTCTGTTTTGAAGGTAGCCGCGCTTTTTTACGGGTTGGAGGGGCTGTTCGTTTTGGCGGTGCCGCCGCTTCTGGGCGGTACGCCGGGGCAAAAAGGCGTGTGGCGCTATACCCTGGGCTTTCCCAACGTGGGCTACATCGGTTTTCCCGTGGCGGTGGCCCTGTTCGGGCAGGGCGCCACGTTTTACGCCGCCATCCTGGCCCTGCCCTTCAACTTGCTGACCTTTACCCTGGGACCTTTGCTGCTGGGAGGCGGCGCCCGCTTTCACTGGAAGCAGCTGGTCTCTCCCTGCACCTGCGCCTCCGTGCTGGCCCTGGCCCTGGCGCTGACCCGCCTGCGTCCCCCCGCCCTGGTGGGGGAGATGCTGGGCTTTGTGGGCGATCTGACGGTGCCCCTGGCCTTGGTGCTGGTGGGTTCACTGCTGGCCGCCATCCCGGCAAAGCGGGTGCTGGGCGGCGTTCGGGTGTGGGTTCTGGCCGCCCTGCGGCTGCTGGCGGAGCCGGCGGCGCTGTGGCTGGTGCTGCGGCCCATGGGCATTGACCCCCTGGTCATGGGCATCGCCGTCACCCAGATGGCCATGCCCACCGCCGTCAACGGCACGCTTTTGTGCATGGCCTGCGGCGGCGACAGCGAGGCCATGGCCCAGATCACCTTTATGACTACCCTGGGCTCCATCGTTACCATTCCGCTGGTGGCGGCCCTGCTGCTGTAACGGCTCTGCGCGCGAAAGGAAGGACGATATGCCTCACATCCAACAATTAGACCCCCATGTGGCGGACCTCATCGCCGCCGGCGAGGTGGTGGAGCGGCCCGCCAGCGTGGTGAAGGAGCTGGTGGAAAACACCATTGACGCCGGGGCCTCCGCTGTGGTGGTGGAGATCCAGCGGGGCGGCATGGGCCTTATCCGGGTGACGGACAACGGCTGCGGCATCGCTCCGGAGGAGCTGCCCACTGCCTTCCTCCGCCACGCCACCAGCAAGCTCCGCAGCCAGGAGGACCTGGGCAGGATCGGCACCCTGGGCTTCCGGGGGGAGGCCCTGGCGGCCATCTCCGCTGTCAGCCGGGTGGACATCCTCACCCGCCGTCCCGGCACGGCCCTGGGAGCCCGCCTCCACCTGGAGGGCGGCGCTGCCGGAGCGGTGGAGGAGGCCGGCGCCCCGGAGGGCACCACCATTGTGGTGCGGGACCTGTTTTACAACACCCCCGCCCGGTTAAAATTCATGCGGAAGGACAGCGCCGAGACGGCGGCGGTCAGCGGCCTCATGCAGCATCTGGCCCTGTCCCATCCCGATATTTCCTTCAAATTCATCAAGGACGGCGCCGAGGCCCTCCACACCCCCGGCGACGGGAAGCTGGAATCCGCCGTGTACGCGGCCCTGGGCCGGGACTTTGCCCGGAGCCTGGTGCCGGTGGAGGGCCGGGGCGGCGAGGCCGCCGTCACCGGCTTTGTCACCAAACCTCTGATGGGCCGGGGCTCCAGGTCCATGCAGGTGTTTTTCGTCAACGGCCGGTTCATCAAGTCCCAGCTGCTGACGGCGGCCCTGGAGGAGGGCTACCGCAACCAGATCATGAAGGGGAAATTCCCCGGCTGCGTGCTGTCCGTCACCCTGCCGGTGACGGCGGTGGACGTGAACGTGCACCCCGCCAAGACCCAGGTGAAGTTCGCCCGGGAGCGGGAGGTGTTCGACGCCGTGTACCACACGGTGCTGGACTGCCTGGACCGGGACGGAGCGCCCGCTCCGGCGCCCAAGCCGGCGGGGGAGACGGTGAACCCCCGGCAGGATTTCTTCCAGTCCATGGACGCCAAGAGCTTCCGTCAGCGGGCGGAGGCGCCTGCCTCCAAGCCCGCCGTGCCGCGGCCCCAGACCCGCCCGGCGGCGCCTGCCCGGCCCGTCTTTGACAGCGAGGCCGCCCGGCGGCTGGAGTGGGTGGCCGACAGCGCCCCGGAAAAGCAGCCCTACCGGACGGCCTTCCGCCCGGTGGAAAAGGTGTCCATCGGCAAGCCGCCCGCCTCCGTGGCGGAGGCTCCCCAAAAAGCGGAGAAAGCGGAGAAGCCGCCACGTCCCTTTGTGCCGGCCATTCCCCGGCAGCAGACGTTGGACCTGTCGGAGCAGCAGACCATCGAGCCGCCCAAGGAGGCCCCCTGGCGCATCGCCGGGGAGATTCTGCACACGTACATCGTCTGCGAGAGCGGGGAGGGCTGCGTCTGGCTCATTGACAAGCACGCCGCCCACGAGCGGATGAACTTCGACCGGCTCAAGGCCGCCCAGGAGCCGCCCATGCGCCAGGCGCTGCTCCAGCCGGTGGCGGCGGAGCTGGGCCGGGAGGACGCGGCGCTGCTGCTGGAGAACCTGGAGACCCTGGAGCAGCTGGGCTTTTCCTGCGAGGATTTCGGCGACGGCACCGTCCTGGTGCGGGAGGTCCCGGCGGATATGGACGCGGCGGATACCGCCGCCACGCTGGAGGAGCTGGCGGAAAAGCTGCGGACCGGCCGGTCCCCCGCCGAAAAGCGGGAGGGCCTGCTGCACACCATGGCCTGCAAGGCCGCCATCAAGGGCGGCTGGACCAGCGACCCGGCGGAGCTGCGGGTGCTGGTGGACAAGGTGCAGAGCGGGGAAGTCAAATACTGTCCCCACGGCCGCCCGGTGGCGGTGAAGCTCACCAGATACGAGCTTGAGAAGATGTTCAAGCGGGCCTGAAAGGCCGGAGGTCCGGCGGCCGCGGGGGCCCCGGAGTGGGACTCAAATCGTCCGGAGTGAATCCGTCCGATTTCAAGGTTTTGCCCAAGGGCAAAACACTTGACGCGGCAAAAGCCGCGGGGCCGCCCGGTGGCGGTGAAGCTCACCAGGTACGAGCTTGAGAAGATGTTCAAGCGGGCCTAAAAAAGCGCATCCCCTATGTCGGGTATCTATACAGCTGTGCTATGAAGGAGGAGACTGCTATGTTATTGTTCGTGGATTGCTGCATCAGCCACCGGGGAGACCGTTCCCGCAGCCATGCCCTGTGCCAGGCGTTCCTGGAGGAGTTCAAGCGCACCCATCCGGCGGTGGACATCGAAACGGTGAACCTCCAGCGCATGGGCCTCCAGCCCTTCGACCAGTTCGCCACCGATGACCGCAACGCCCTGCGGAACGTACGCTCCTTTGACTCCCCTGTTTTCAAGCTGGCCCGCCAGTTCAAGCGGGCGGACCAGATCGTCATCGGCGCGCCTTTGCGGGACCTGACGTTCCCGGCCATGCTGCGGGTGTACATCGAGTACATCTGCGTCCGGGAGGTCACATACCACTACGAGGGGCAGACCTGCGTGGGCGACTGCATGGCCACGAAGCTGGCCTACCTCACCGTCAGCGGCGGCCCGGAGCCGGAGGAGAACCTGGGCGTGGAGTACTGGCGGCAGCTGTGTGAGCGGTTCGGCATCCGGCAGTTCGACCACGTGGCCGCCTACGGCCTGGACTTCGCGCCGGAGCGGACCGGGGAGATCATGGCCGAGGCCTGCGAAAAGGCCCGGGCCCTGGCGAGAAGCTACTGAGCGAAAAGGAGGATGGCCATGGCGCCGAGGATCGTATGCGTGGTGGGACCCACCGCCTGCGGAAAAACCACACTGGGGGTCCTGCTTGCCAAGCGGTTTGACGGAGAGGTGGTCTCCGCCGACTCCATGCAGATCTACCGGGGCATGACCATCGGCACCGCCGCCCCCAGGTTGGCGGAGATGGACGGCGTGCCCCACCACATGGTGGCGGTGGCGGACCCGGCGGAGCAGTGGTCCGCCGCCCGGTATGCCGAAAGCGCCATCCCCGTCATCGACGACATCCTGGCCCGGGGAAAGCTTCCCATCCTGGTGGGGGGCACGGGGCTGTGGCTGGACGCGGTGGTGCGGGGCCACGGCTTCGCCGGCGGCCACGCCGGGGGCGAGGTGCGCAGGACGCTGCAAAAGCGGCTGGCGGAAGAGGGCATCGAGCCGCTGCTGATGGAGCTGCGGCAGGTGGACCCCGCGGCGGCGGAGCGGCTCCACCCCGCCGATGAAAAGCGCATCCTCCGGGCATTGGAGGTGTGGCTGGAGACGGGCAAGACCATCACCGCCCACAACGAGGAGACGAAGCGCCTGCCCTCCCGGTATGACGCTGTGTGGATCGGATTGCGCTTTGCGGACCGGGAGGACATGAAGGCCCTCATTGACCGGCGGGTGGACGTGATGGTGGAGGAGGGGCTTTTAGACGAGGTGCGGGGACTGCTGGAAAGCGGCCTGCCCCGGGATGCCACGGCCCTCCAGGCCATCGGCTACAAGGAGTTTCTGGGAGTTTTGGACGGCTCCGCCACGGAGGCGGAGGCCATCGCGGAGGTGAAGCTCCGCTCCCGGCAGTACGCCAAGCGCCAGCTGACCTGGCTGCGGCGGAAGACGGACATCCACTGGATCGAGTGGGAAAAAGAACGGGATTTTGGCCGTGCCTTACAGGTTTCGACGGAAATCCTAACCGCCGCGGGGGTATCCTACCCTTAGGCGGACGGAAAAACATGGAAAACGTCCGGCCAAACAGAAAAAAGGAGCGGACATACCATGTTGACAAAAGCAAATTTACAGGATCTTTTTTTGCTGCGGGCCCGGCGGGAGGCCCTGCCGGTGACGCTGTTTTTGATGAACGGCTTCCAGATGCGGGGCGTCATCACCGGCTTCGACGCCTTCGTCGTGGTGCTGGACTCCGACGGCAAGCAGCAGGTGGTTTACAAGCACGCCATTTCCACCATCGCGCCTGTGCGCCCGGTGGACTTGACGGAAGAAGCGGACTTGCCGTCGGGCGAAGGTCAGTGAGCCGCCGCGAAAGCGGCGCCAAGCGGTTTGCCGGAGGCAAACCCTTGAAATCGGCCGGATTCACTCCGGACGATTTGCGTGAAATAGCGGGGCCCCCACGCCATGCGGAGCATGGAGTGGGGAAGCCAAGCAGCAGGCGGTCTACAAACACGCCATCTCCACCATCGCGCCTGTGCGCCCGGTGGACCTGACACAAGACGATCCATGACCGCGCCCGGCACCGGCCCGGGTGCGCACACGAGGTACATTCCCTATGAAAAACAGCTCTTTCGCGACAAAATGCCTGCTTCTGGCGGTGACGCTGGGAGTTTTGGCCTATTTCGGCATCCAGGGCCTGGACTATCTCAGCGACCCCTTGACCACCACCCTGGCCTACAACTACCAGGTGGAGGAGGGGACGGACCTCAGCGGCTATGTGGTGCGGGAGGAGCGGGTGCTGGCGGATGACGCCGGCGGCCTGCTGCGGCTGCAGCGGTCGGAGGGGGAGCGGGTCAGCGCCGGCGGCACCGTGGCCCTGGTGTACGCCGACCAGACATCCCTGGACCGCCAGCAGGAGATCGACGAGCTGACGGGCCGCATCGACCAGCTGCAGTTCGCCCAGGAGGCGTCGGTGGGGTCCGAGGTGCTTTTGAAGCTGGACGCCCAGATCATGCGGAGCCTGCTGGCCTACCGCTCAGAGCTGGCGGCGGGCCGGCTGGACAACGCCGAGGAGCATGAGACAGAGCTGAGGTCCCTGGTGCTGAAGCGGGATTACACCAATTCCGACAGCGAGGACCTGTCCGGCCAGATCGCGGAGCTCCAGGGCCGGCTGAAGGAGCTGAAGGCCCAGGCCGCCTCCTCCGTCCGCCGCGTCACGGCGCCGGTGTCGGGCCTGTACTCCGCCGTGGTGGACGGCTATGAGACCGTTCTGACGCCGGACGCCCTGGCGGATATGACGCCCTCGCAGCTCAACACCGTCAAAGCGGATGAGACCGTCGCCTCCCAGACCGGCAAGCTCATCCTGGGGGACTGCTGGTACTACGCCGTCACCATGTCCGCCGAGCAGACCGAGGCCCTCCGGGACGCCGGCGGCTCCATGACGCTGCGCTTTGCCAAGGGCGTGGAGCAGGACCAGACGGTCACGCTGTACGCCGTGGGACCGGAGGAGCAGGGCCGGGTGGTGGTGACCTTCCGGGGCGAGTATAACCTGGCCCAGCTGACACTGCTGCGCCGGCAGAGTGCCCAGCTCATCCGCCGGACCGTGGCCGGCATCCGGGTGCCCAACGAGGCCCTGCGGGCCGCCAGCACCAAGGTGGACCAGGAGGGGAACCGCACCACGGCGGAGGGCCTGGGCGTGTACTGCGTGGTGGGCATGGAGGCCCGGTTCAAGCCTGTGGAGGTGGTGTACAGCGGCGACGGCTTTGTGCTGGTGCGGTCCGCGGCAGCCTCCGACCAGGAGAGCCTGCGGCTGCGCCCCGGCGACGAGATCATCATCAGCGCGAAGGACCTTTACGACGGAAAAGTCGTGGGATAATACAGAGAAAACGACAAAAGGAAGTAAGAGACATGTCTATTGCAGAGAATATCGCCCTTGTCCGGGCCAACATCGCCCAGGCCTGCGCCCAGGCGGGCCGCTCTCCGGAGGAGATCACCCTGGTGGGCGCCAGCAAGATGAACGACGTCGCCGCCTGCCGGGAGGCCATCGCCGCCGGCATCGACGCCCTGGGGGAAAACCGCGTCCAGGAGATGACGGCCAAGCTGGCGGAGAACGCCTATGACGGCGCGCCGCTGCACTTCATCGGCCACCTGCAGCGCAACAAGGTCAAGCAAGTGGTGGGCAAGGTGGCCCTCATCCAGTCCGTGGGCTCCTTGGAGCTGCTGGAGGAGATCGAGAAGGTGGCCGCCGCCCGGGAGCTGGTCCAGGACATTTTGCTGGAGGTGAACATCGGCCGGGAGGAGGCCAAGAGCGGCTTCGACCCGGCGGAGGTGGCCGCCGCGGCGGAGACGGCTCTCGCCCGTCCCCACGTCCGGGTGCGGGGCCTCATGACCATTCCTCCCGCCGACGCGGACCGGGACACTAATATGCGGTATTTTCAGGAAGTCCAGGCACTTTATGTTGACATCAATACAAAATTGTTCCATAATGAGTTAAAGTGTCTCTCCATGGGCATGAGCGGTGACTATATGGATGCCATCCGCTGCGGCGCTACCATGGTCCGGGTGGGCACCGCCATTTTCGGCGCCCGCCACTACAACATCTGAAAACGCTCCAGACAGGAGGCTTTGCCATGAGCATCATTGACGAACTGAAAAAGTGGACCCACCCCTACGAGGATGAGGATGAGGAGTTTGACGACTTTGAGGAGACGTCCCACCGGGAGCCTGCCTTCGACGACCGGAAGGCCCGGGTGGAGGACCGCCGCAACAAGGTGGTGAACATCCACGCCACCACCCAGCTGAAGGTGGTGCTGGTGAAGCCGGAGCGGTTTGAAAACGCCTCTGAGATCGCGGACCACCTGAAAGACAAGCGGACCGTGGTGCTGAACCTGGAGTCCACCAACAAGGACATCGCCCGCCGCCTCATCGACTTTTTGTCCGGCGTGGCATACGCCGGCGAGGGCAAGATCAAGAAGGTGGCTGCCAATACATACCTCATCACGCCCTATTCCGTGGACATCGAGGGCGATCTCATCGACGAGCTGGAAAACAACGGCCTCTATTTCTGAGAGGATAGAGATAGCGAACAGGGGGATTTTGCGTTATGCTGACACCGCAGGAAGTTTCGACCCACGCCTTCACCAAGGCGGTGATGGGCGGCTACAATATGGCCATGGTGGATGAGTTTCTGGACGAGCTCACCGACGATTACACGGCGCTGTACAAGGAAAACGCCGCGCTGAAGGCCAAGCTGAAGGTACTGGTGGAAAAGGTGGAGGATTACCGCGCCACGGAGGATTCCATGCGGGCCACCCTGCTGACCGCCCAGAAGATGGCGGACTCCATCGTCCGGGAGGCGGAGGCCAAGCGGGACGAGATCATGGCCCAGGCGGAGACCCAGGCCCAGGAGAAGATCGCCCAGCTGCGCCGGGAGATCGGCGAGTCGGAGGACCGCCTGCGCCAGGGCCAGCAGGAGCTGGCGAAGTTCATCGCCTCCAGCCGGGACATCTGCAGCCAGCAGCTGGCCTATCTGGACCAGCTGCCCCAGTTGCCGGTGGAGCAGCCCACCGCCGTCCCCGCCGAGGAGAAGGCCCAGGAGATCGAGGAAAACGTCCTGGCCGCCTTTGCCCGGCAGGACGCGGAGGAGGAGACCGAAGAGAGCGCGGAGGAGCCCGCCCCGGCGGACGACTATCCCGAGGGCGATCCCTTTGCCCGGGAGGAGCCGGAGGAGGTCTCCGAGCCCACCCGCCGCCTCAATCTCAACGACTTGAAATTCGGCCGCAACTATAAGGGCGAATAAATCACGAAAAGCGGCTCAATACGAGCCGCTTTTTTCACAGGAGGACACACATGGACAAGCAGCGGCCCATCGTGGCGTTTTTATACGACTTTGACAAGACCCTCTGCACCACGGACATGGAGGACTACGCCTTCATCCCCCGCCTGGGCATGACGCCCCGGGAGTTCTGGTCCAAGGCCAACGGCTTCGGCCACGCCAACCGCATGGACGGCATCCTGGCCTATATGTACACCATGATCCGGGAGTCGGAACAGCGGGACCTGCCCTTCACCCGGGAGAGCCTGCGGGAGATGGGCCGGGACATCGTGCTGTTCCCCGGCGTGCGGGAGTGGTTCGGCCGCATCAACGCCTTCGGCGACAGCCAGGGGGTCCAGGTGGAGCACTACATCATCTCCTCCGGCCTGCGGGAGATCATTGAGGGCTCCGCCATCAGCGGCGAATTCAAGGAGATCTACGCCAGCGAGTTTTACTACGACGGGGCGGGCAAGCCCGTCTGGCCCAAGCTGACGGTGAATTTCACCGCCAAGACCCAGTTCGTCTACCGCATCAACAAGGGCGTGCTGGATGTGTCCGACGACAAGACCCTCAACGACTCCATGCCCGATGACAGCAAGCGGGTGCCCTTCACCAACATGGTCTACATGGGGGACGGCCTTTCCGACGTGCCCTGCATGAAGATGATGCGGGCCTACGGCGGTCAGGCCATCGCCGTGTACCAGGAGAGCAACCGCGTGGGCGTGGAGGACCTGCTGGCCAAGGGGCGGGTGGACTTCATCTTCCCGGCGGACTATTCCGAGGGCACCGCCCTGGACCAGACGGTGAAGAACATCATCCGGAAAATGGCCATCGCCGACCGGCTGTGGAACGAGAACGTCCAGCAGCTGCGCACCATCGGCGGCGACGTGCTGCCGGACCAGGTGGGGCTGTTTTAAAAGAGGGGGCTGCCGGTGGGGCGGCCCTTCTTTCTTTTGGGGGGACACCTCGAGGGAGGTGAGCAGATGCGACCCATTTCTCTCGCCGAGAGAAACGGGTCGCCCCCAAAGAGAGGCCAGGGGGAAACCCTTTCGGCTGGGTTTCCCCCTGGATCCCTTTCCTGAACGACCAGAAGGAAGGGGCTGCGGCCCCTTCCTTTGGAATCCATCCCCGGGAGCGGCAGCGGGAAGAGAGGCAGGGCGCATTGACAAGCACCCCGGAATGAGATGTTACGTCACAACTTGCGGCATAAGCGTGGGTGGCGAGGCGTGTTGCAGCGCACTCGGATGGAGCTGGGCAAATCTGCGGAAAGCTGGCTATCAGCCGCCGCATTCCCAAACTTGCCCGGACGGGCAAGTTTGGACGAAAAGCGTTTTTCTTTTGGACCGTGCACGGCCTGCCAAGGTGAGCCGCGCAGCGGCGAGAAGGCCCTCTGGAGGGTTTTCTTTGGCAAGACCAACGGGGCCCCCGCGAAAACCCAGCGAAGCGGTTTTCGTGGGGAGAGGAGAAAGAAGCGGAGCGGTACGAGTCCTGCCATTTAGGCAGGGCGAGTGTAGCGCAGCTTCTTTCGACGACAATGGGGGGTGCAATGCCTGCGTCCATCGACGCATTCCTCGCATGGAAACCAGGCAAATTTCCCCCAAAATCTATTTACATTCCGTATCCTTTTTGCTAAACTATACCCTGCGTATAAAAAACCCTTGCTTTAAAGGAGAAAGACCATGGCTTCCACATCTGAATTTTCCCGCACCCTGTCCCTGCTGCGGCAGGAGCGGGGCGTATCCCAGCGCACCGCCGCCAGCGACCTGGGCATTTCCCAGGCCCTTTTGAGCCACTACGAAAACGGCATCCGGGAACCGGGCCTTTCCTTCGTGGTGAAGGCCTGCGACTACTACCATGTCTCCGCAGACTTCATCCTGGGCCGCACGCTGTCCCGGGACGGCAGCATGCTCAGCTCCGAGGAGGTGCTGGAGGCGGCGGAGCCCGGCAACATCCTCCAGGGCAGCGTCCTGGCGACGCTCCAGAGCAAGCTCCTCTCCGGCGCCGTGGGGGTGCTGTTCGGCCTGCTGGGCAAGCTGGGGGACAAGACCGCCATCAACACGGCGGCGGCCTACCTGGGTGGCGCCGTGTATCAGCTCTACCGCCACCTGTACCGTGCCGCCGGGGCCAACGAGGCCTATTTCGCCCTGGACCCTGCCGCCTGTACCATGGGCACCGCCGACGCGGACATGAAGCTGGAAGAGGTCCGTTACGCCCGGGCTTTGCGGGCCCAGGCCGCCAAAAAGGCGGAGTTCCCGGACTTGTCTCCGGAGGCGCTGACCGCCGGCTATCCCGGCCGCTGCCAAAGCCTGACCCAGGTGCTCAGCACCGCTGACGCCCGGCTGAACGCCTTGACGGAGAAGTGACATGAGCTTTCAGTCTCTGGCCTTTCTGGCCTTTTTGGCAGTCACCGTGCCCGTCTGCCTGCTCTGCGCCCGGCGCAGCCGCCGGGCGGGCATGACGGCTCTGGGCATCGCCAGTCTGGTGTTTTACATGGCCGGCGGCGGGCGGGACGCCTTCGCCGTGCTTTGCGCGGGAACGCTGGTTTCCATTTGGGCGGTGCAGCGGCTGTGGCGGGAGGACAGCGCCTCCCGGCGCCGCCGGGTCCTGGCCCTGGCGGCGGGATACCACATCGCCGTGCTGCTGGTGTTCAAGTACACGGGCTTTTTCACGGGAGGACGGGTCTCCATCGGCTGGGTGCCTCTGGGATTGAGCTTTTTCACCTTTCAGCAGCTGTGGCTGCTGAAGGAGGTCTACACCGGCCAGTTCCGCCTGCGAAGCGGGGAGCTGGTGCCCCTGTACGCCTTTTTCTTTCCCACCGTCACCTCCGGCCCCATTCTGCGGCCCGGCGCCTTCTTTCCCCAGCTGACGGGGGAGAAGTTCCTGCGGCCCGACTGGGAGGACGCGGCGGCGGGACTGTACGGCATCTGCTGCGGCACTGTGAAAAAGGTGCTGCTGGCGGACCCCTTCGGCACCATCGTGAACAACGGCTGGGAGCGGCTGGGGGACCTGACGGCTCCCGGCGCCTGGATGGTGATTTTGGGCTACACCCTCCAGCTGTACTTTGACTTTTCCGGCTACTGTGACATCGCCGCCGGCTGCGCCCGGCTGCTGGGCATCCGCCTGCCGGTGAACTTTGACTCCCCCTACCGCAGCCTCTCCATCGGGGAATTCTGGAAGCGGTGGCACATCACTCTCACCACCTTCCTGCGGGAGTGCCTGTACTTCCCCCTGGGCGGCAGCAAAAAGGGCGCGGCCCGGGCGTATGTGAACATCCTCATCATTTTCCTGGTCAGCGGCTTCTGGCACGGGGCGGGGTGGACGTTCCTCTTCTGGGGACTGCTCCACGGCCTGGCCCAGGTGGCGGAGCGGCTGCTGGGGGACCGGCTGAAGCGCGTTCCCAGGCTGCTTCGCTGGTGCTTGACCTTCGCCTTTGTGAATGTGGCGTGGGTGTTTTTCCGGGCCCCGGATTTTTCCGGCGCCCTCCATCTGCTGGGCGCGGCCCTCACCGGCGTCATGGACCGGCCGGGGAGCTGGCTGCTCCACGGGGTGTTCGCCAAGGAGACCGGCGCCATCCAGATGCTGCTGCCGGCGGTGAAGCCCTGGATGGACCTTGTCCGGGCGGCGGCGCTGTACGGCGTGGGCATGCTGGTGGTGCTGCTGCCCCGGAACACGGCGGCCGCCATGGAGAAGTTCCGCCCCAAGGGGTGGCAGGGGGCGGCGCTGGCGGTGCTGACCGCCTGGGCGGTTTTGTCCTTCACCGGCATCACCACCTTCATCTATTCCAATTTCTGAAGGAGGTCCCATGAGCAACGCATATAAACGCTGGGCCTGCGGCCTCCTGGCCGTGGTCCTGGTTTTGCTGGCGGCCTGCGCCGCCGTGGTGTACACCGTGGACCCCTGCCTGTATTACCGCATGCCGGACAAGTGGCAGCCGGTGTTTTTCAGCGAGCGCTACCAGGGCGCCGGCCTTGCCAAAAACGTTCCGGCGGACACGGTGCTGGTGGGCACCTCCATGGCGGCCAACTACCGCGCCGGCGAGGTGGGGGAGACCTTCGGCGGCACCGCCGTCCGCATCACCATCCCCGACGGCTACCTCAGCGAGTTCGACCGGGTGATGGACGTGGTCTTCCGGTATCAGTCACCCAAGCGGGTGGTGTTCGCCCTGGATCTGAACATCCTGGTCCGGGACGAGAGCGGCGTCACCGGCGCCATGCCGGATTACCTGTACAATGACAATTGGCTGGATGATGCTAAGTATTTACTGAACAAGGACACCCTCTATTACAGCCTCTACGTCCTCATGGCCAACCGCTGGGGCGGCGGCGAGACCCTGGACGAGGGCTTCACCTGGGACGAGGGCATCTGGTGGAACCACATGACGGCCCTGGCGGGCTACACCCGCCCGGAGGTGGCGGAGGAGACGGCGGACACGGCCGCCTTCCGTGACCATGCCCGGCAGAACCTGGCGGTGGTGGAGAGCTGGGTCCGGGCCCATCCCGACACGGAGTTCGACATTTTCTTCCCCCCGTACAGCATCCTGTTCTGGGACAAGACCGCCCGCCTGGGTCAGACGGACGCCATGCTCGCGGCCCTGGGCCAGGCCTGCGGTACGCTTTTGAACTATGACAACGTCAAGCTTTACGGCTTTTTGATGGACCGGGAGATCGTGGAGAACCTGGACAACTACTGCGACTATGTCCACCACTCCGGCGGGGTGTGCCGCCAGGTGCTGGCGAAAATGGCTGCCGGGGAGGACCGGCTCACGGCGGAAAACACGGAAGAGGTACTCGCCAACTGGCGGGACTTTGTGGTAGACTATGATTACGACAAGTTCTGGGACGAGTCCTTCTGGTGGAAATGGAACGAGACCCATCCCGGCGTTCCCGCTTGATCTTCCCATCCCAACGGAGGTTGATGTCCTGTGGCAAAACAGCAGAACATCCGAAACTTTTCAATCATTGCCCACATTGACCTCGTCGTCGCAAAGTCCGCTTGACTCCGTTTCCGCCTGCGGCGAAAACTGCGCGCACTCCCTT
>NZ_JBQKKR010000011.1:0-80224 GCF_052116665.1 Dysosmobacter sp. Sow4_B12
GCCGCAGCAGTTCAAAATAAACGATGTTTTCCAGAATGTGTCCCACATCGCCGCCCCGGTTTCCTAACAGGTAGGTGCGGAGGCCGGGATCGACGATATAGTATTTGCCCAACGTCCGCAGGTAGTCCTTTCCCTTGATGTCAAACCGATTGACCTCATAAAAGATATAGGACTCCAACAGTGCGTCGATATAGGCGGAGATAGTCTGCACCGCAGGCTTGGTCTTTCTGCCATCGTCCAACAGGCCCTCGCTGACAAGGGTGCGCCCGATGGACGCAGCCGAGGTGTTGTTGCCGATGTTGTCAGCCAGAAACAGAATGATCTTGCGAAGCAGCAGCGCGTCGGTGACGGCCCGCTGTTCTTTCCGTTTGCCGCGCTCCAGAATGTCCCGCACGACCACAGCGGAATAAATGCCATCCAGCAGCATATTGGCGCGCTCCTGATCCAGCTCCGCCTCGGCCAGTGCGGGCATACCGCCAAACTGTGCGTAGGCTTCAAACAGGTCGCGCAGCTCATACGCTTCGCCGTCTTTTCCCTTGGCGCGCTGTTTCATAGTGCCGTTGGGGGCTTTGTACTCCTCCAGCAAATAGCCGTGGAAGTCCAAAAACTCACGGAAGGACAGCGGCAGCATCTTGATCTCCACATAGCGCCCGGACAGATACGTGGACAGTTCGGAGGACAGCAGGTAGGCGTTGGAGCCGGTCACATAAATGTCGCAATCCAGATCCACGCGGAAGGAATTCACGGCATCCTGCCAGTCCCGAACCTTCTGCACCTCGTCCAAAAAAAGGTAGAGTCGCTTACCCTTGGGGACTCGTTCCATCACATACTGATAAAGCCGCTTGCTGTCCATGTCTGCAAACTGCATGGACTCAAAGTTCATCGAGAGGATCTGTTCCTCCATGACGCCCTGTTCCCGCAGATGCGCCATCATCAATTTCAGCAGGCTGGATTTGCCGCAGCGCCGGATTCCGGTCACGACCTTGATGATCTCCATATCCTGAACGGAAATGAGCTTATCAAGGTACTGCGATCTGTTTTTTAACTCCATGATTCTGTCACCACCTTTGTCAGCCATTATATCACCCCCTTTGCGCCAAGTAAAGTTTTTAACATCAATGTGAATAACTTTTTTCTTGTCGGAATTATTCACATCAATACTACTTCTGTCGAGCCTGCACACACCAGCGGTAATCCGGCTTATTCATCACGCAGGTGACAAGGGTGATGATGTTCTCCGTGCTGTCATTCAGAACGCTGGTATCGTCCACGCCGATTTTACTGACGGAGTACACCTCATAGCTGCGTGTGCCGAGCTGGGTGGTCAGCTTGATGGTGTCCCCAATGTCAAGGGAGTGGATCTTTCCGAAGTGGTTATTGACGCCGCGATTGTGGCCCGCGATAGCCACATTCCCCTCCCAAATGGAAGTGTTGGCAAAATGACCCGCGCCCTTGCGGAGTGCGTCCGCGTCCGTCCCCTGATACACCTTGACAGACAGGCCGAGGGTGGGGATTTTCAGCGTACCGAGGTAGCCGCCGCTGTAATAGAGGTCTTTCGTGACCGCGGTGTACTTTACCGGCGTGTAGGAGCCGGCATTTCCGCTGCTACTGCCCGAAGTCGTAGGCGGCAGGACGGTCACACCGCCTGTGCCGCTGATCGTTCCCGCGACTGAACCGCTCACAAGGTTTGGTGTCAGCAGCTCCCCGGCATTCAGCGTATAAGAGGTAGGCGAGCCAAAAGCAGGCGGGATGTAGGCGGCGTCCTTGCTGCGGTTCGTATTGACGGATTCAGCCGCAGTGACATAAATGGTATCGTCACAGGTGGGGCGTCCGAACAGTCCTGCGTCCGGGCCGTCAAAGTGATATTCCAATGCCGATGCAGGCATGGAAAAAGCCGCCAGCATGCAGCAGGCGGCCAGCAGCGTGGTCAGATATTTTTTCATGCGGCGTACCCTCTTTTCTTATTGATGTAGTGCTTGTAGCCTTTGTAACCGGCGTAGCCGCAGCCGCCCAGCGCCGCAGCACCCACGGGGATCAGCAGCCACAGCCAGTTAAAATCAACGCCGCTCTTTGCCGATGCCGCAGCACCGACGCTGGAAAAGACAGCGGTATAGATCACCGTATCACAGCTTGTGCGGGTGACATCACCCTTATAGTCTGCCGTGACGGTGTAGCCGGTGGCGTATTTGCTGGTGGCGGTGCCGGTGTAGCTTGCCACGGCGGTATAGCGAATGGGAATGTCATAGCCGTCCGTGGGATCGACAGCTGCCTCCTGCCAGCTCACATCGGCAAGCGTCAGGGTGCGGCCATTTTCGTTCACGGACTTAGGAACAAGGGACACATCCGCGTCTGAGAGGTTGGGATAGGTGCGCTCCGCCGTCACCGTGCGGCTGCTGGTCCCATAGCCCGCTGCCTCCACCTGAATGGTGGTGTGGTCAAGGGACAGGACACCCTCATAGCCGTCCTCGGTCTTGACCTCCAGCTTCGGCTCCAGCATTTTCAGAATTTCCGCCATGTCCTTGGTCTTGCTCTCCAGCGTGACCACCTCGATATGTTCCCGCGTGTCAGTTTCTGTCTGGTCATTTTTCAGCAAATCAAGGAGCGTATAGGTGCGACCCTCGCGCTCAAAGTCAGCGGTGGGGATCGTAGCGGGATCGTCCTTTGCGGTCAGGTAGTAGACCTTTTCTAATCGGTACACACCGTTTTCCTCGCTGGCTCTGACCTCGGCAGGATAGGCGGAAATGCTGGGGAGCGTATCTGCGGCAGAAATCATCGTGGATACCGTATCGGCTTCTGTCATGGGTTCTGCGGCCAGCACCGCGACGCTCATGCTGCACAGCATCAGCGCCGCGCAGAGAGCAAATGCAACTTTCTTTTTCACGCTTCGTCCTCCTTCCTCAGCGAACGGGCCGATTCTGCTCCGGTTGCTTGCGCTCCTGCGGAGAGATCTCACGCTGAATGTCATTTTGCAGCTTGCGGAAATACTTTTGCAGGCTGTCCACCACGCCGCGGCGATCCTGCACCTCCATACCGTCAAACACCTGCCCCACACGGCTCACATCGGGCTGCGGGGTCTCCACGCCGAAATTGCGGCAGAGCATATAGCTGACGCTCTCGGCGTCCATGGCGCAGTCCTCGCGGGTATAGTAGGGATAGCGTCCGTGGTCATGGATACCGGCGTGGACGATCTCACGGGAGAGCGCCGCAAAGATCTTGCTGTCGATTAGGCGGCTGGATACCGTAATGCTCTGCGTTTTAGGATCATAAACGGCATCCTGGTACATGGTGCTGCTGGTGACCACGGGAACGGGGGAGCTGTCCAGCAATCGGCGCAGGGCGGCGTCCATTTCCGGTGTATTGTCTTTCAGGCTCAGCGCCGGAACACCGGCCTTGCCGTGGGTCTGGGAAATATCGAACACACGCCCGATCTTATAGCCGTGATACTCCCTTCCGTCCTTCACGTAGGTATCCGACACGCGAATCTTCATGCCGTTCTCGTCACGGTTGACGCTGCGCCCCAGCCGGTTCCACACCTCCAGGCTGTTGATGTAGGTGATCTCCGGGTTCTGCGCCATCGCCAGCATCACATTGGACGCGCTGTATCGCGGGTTGATGGCCTGCGTGTCCAGATAGTGCAGATAGGCGTCGGGTTCACTGGTGACGCGCATGACCGCATCGTCGGATAGCTGTCCCAATTCCTCGCGCTCCGCTGTTTTCTTCGCCTTCCAGTCCTCGTCCCTCTGCTGCTTCTGCTGGATCAAATCGTCTAACTTTGCCATGATTGTTTCTCCTTCTCAAAATCAAATTATTCCCGCGTAGGCATAGCCTTTTGAATGGCCTCCCGCACGGTGTCCTTGGTGGGAGCTGTGCCATCCCGTTCTGCCGCAGCTTGCAGTGCCATCAGGCGGCTGCGGACAGAGGGTCGGGCATCAGCTTTCTCCGCAGCCGGTTCCGTAGACGCTCTCGCACCAGTCCCGCGCTTGATTGAGCTGTTCTCGGACGGAGCGCGGGCGTTCTTTTTTTTTGCGGCAGTATCCTCCTTCACCGGGGCGGGATAGCCCATGCGTTCAAAAATGCGGTTGATCTGCTTGGCGTCCTTGGCTTTTGCCATGATCTCCACCGTGCCGGTCTTTTCCACCTTATTGACGATGGGATAAAACAGGACGCCATAGCGTTTGGCTTCCATCTGAAAGCCCTTCAAGTCCTCCTGCTTGACGGAAAAAATGGTCAGCTCCTCACCATCGTGGATCAGGCGCTTGAGGTTGGTCTTACCGGCAAGCTTCTGATTGTCGTTGGCAAGGGCAATCAGCAAGGCGGCAAGATTTTTCGCCCCCAGCCCTGCCAGCTTAAGGGCACTCTCGGTGATCTGGATACCCTCGCGCACCATCAGGTCAGCGGTTTCACCGTTGGTACTCATGCTCATGTTCCTCCTTCTTCTTTAGATTTTCCTGCCGTTCAGCCTGCGCCTGCTGGCACTGTTGGGATACCCTCGGAATGTCCGATTGTATCCTGCGGCACAGACGCAGCTCCCCGCGCTTTTCACGCAGGGTGGCAGTCTGCTGTTGGATCTCCGTGCTGTACTTGGCCTGTGCTTCTTCATCGCTGGTGTTCCTCCTTTCCTGATAAAGTGGTTTTCTCTGCTCCTCCAACAAGCGAATGTCCCACTCCAGCACACGGATACGCTGCTCCAGCTCTGCTGCCGTGGTGATTTTGCTTGATAAAAGGTATTTGAATTGCTGCTCATACCGCTCCAAATGAATGACCTCCCGCTTGACGGAGAAGGGCAGCTTGGGCGGTAGCTTTTTCCGCCTGTTTCCCCGCAGCAGGTAGAGGTAGCGGAGATATAGGGCGTGAAAGCCGATGATTTTCTTTTTTCGGACGGTGGCCAGCTTGCCCTTTATTCGGTAACGCTTGACGGCATGGGTGACGGTCGGCGGGGTCATGCCGCCGTGCCGTTGGCGGGAGAGCCGCAGCAGAATATCCGCTTCGGTGTAGCCCTTGCCCAAACTGTCCAGACGGATCGCCCGCTTTGCGCCGGGTGGCTTAACCGTTGTGTATTTCCGATTGGGGTTGCGCCGCACCTCGTAGCCGTTTCGTCGCAGGAGCATGAGAAAGGAATCGTAGGTGTAGGCTTGCCCAATGATCGTGTCAATGTCGGCGCGGATGATGCCGCGCACGGTGGGCTTGCCGCCCTGCTCCGCCTTCCACTCGGCGTAATGCTTGCCCTTGCCCTGCGGGGCAATGACGGATAGGTCATTCTCCCGGCACAGTGCGTCTGAGGTACCGCGCACATCGTTGTAGTAGCTCTCCGGGCTGGAATGGTATTTCTGCCCGTCTATACAGGACACAGAATTGACCACCAGATGATTATGCAGGTGGTGCTTATTCAAATGGGTGCTGATAACGACCTCATACCGTTTTCCAAACAACCGCTTGGCAAATTCCAGCCCGACAGCGTGTGCCTGCTCTGGTGTGACCTCCCCTGGCTGAAAGGACTGGATAAAGTGATAGCCGAGGACGCCGCCCATTTTGCCAAACTGCTGTTTGGTTTCCATCATTTCAGAAAGAGCGGTGTCCACGCTGCTGCAATTCAACGCAGAAGTGAAAAAGAATTGCTCTGTCTTTTCGGGATTGGAAATATAGGTGATGCTGGACGCCAGCGAGGTTTTCTCTCCATCGGTGATGTAGCGTACACGGTCATCTAACCGGACGCGAATGGCAAAAACTTTGGTGACAGCCACTACCCCCGCTTCACCGCCCTCCACAATGCCGCTTGCATTTCCATGATGTTTTGAATGTCCTCCTTGCGGACATAGCCGGAGGCATTGGCAACTTTAGCGATTTGGTTGATGTTCGTACCGATGCCGGAAAGCTGACGCAGCAGCTCCGGCAGTTCATCAGGCGGACGGGGACGCAGGTTCACGCCCATGATAAGCCGCCGAATCGCAGGTTCCATTTTCAAGCCGCTGTCCTTGGATAGCTGTTTGACATGGGCGTATTCATCAGCGGTCAGGCGAACGGTGATCTGCTTGACATTGTTGCGTTTCATAGAGGCTCCTTTCCTGTTGAAGTGGGGATATTAAGGGGTTTACCCCTTAACAAGCGCATTTTGATGTCAAAATGCTATGCTTGCGACTGCAAAGCAGCCGCAGGCCGCTTGCAGTCCTAACCCAGCCGAAAAAGAAAATCAGCGTGCGTCACCGCCACGGGTCTTTACCCTGCCGCTGATCCCTTTCACAAGCTGGAGCTGGTCGTTGTAGTCCTTTCCGCGGCGGGGTGGGTTGTCGATGACCTCATATTGGGGAAGGCACTTTTGAATGGCCGCCGACGCCGCCCGCCCCGGCCTGTCATTATCCAGACACAGCACGATCCGCTCCACGCCGGGGTTGTCCTTCAGGTATTGCTCCAGCGCCGCGGGGAATCGGATCGAGCCATCCTTCCGAGGCTGATAGATGCCGGAGAGGGACAGCGCATTGGCGGCGCGCCATTCCTGCCCCCGCAGCTTTAGCAGCGTCAGGTAAGAAAGCGCGTCAATGGCGGATTCAAACACGCAGAGGGTTTTGCCACCGGCGCAAAGGGGAACGGCAAAGGAAAACCGCTTATCGCTGCCGGGGACTTCACCGGCAAAGGTGGTATCCGAAAGTGTTCCGCGCAACGCGCCATAGGCAGGCTTTCCATGTTCATAACCCACAAATACGCAGTTATGACGCTCGTCGTCCTCATAGAGCTGCCCATGCTTGATGCAGTGGTTGATGATCTCCGCGTCAACGCCCCGGCTCCGCAGATATGCAAAAACACGCCGGGTGTCGGCGTGTTTGGGTGGCAGGGTAAATTCAGTTTTCGGGAGCGGTGCGGTTGGCTCTGATTTGGTCGGCACACGGGGCAATTCTCCGAGGATGCGCTGAACGGCATCCAGAAAGGAAAGTCCCTCCACGCGGGTCAGATAGTCCAGCGCATTTGTGCCTCCGATATTCCGCGACCACCAGCACCATTTTCCATTGGAGATTTTTAGGCTGTCGTGGGTGCGGGTGGCATAGGTATCTCCGCCGATATGCACCAGTTCCTCTGGCTCAAACCGCCGCAGGTAGGTCAATAGGTCCATCTCGCGGGCGGCAGCGATCTGTTCCTTAGATAGGTAGGGCATGGCACTCACCTCCCAGCGCTCTTTTCTCAGTCCTCTGGATAAAGAATAGAATCAGCACATTTTTGATATGGGTAGTTAAAAACATCCTTGTGATGTAGCAAATAGTTCTGGATATACTCATAGAAATTTTCAACTGCATACAGCTTTTCGATTTCTGCTTGGCTCAGTCTCCGTGCTCTCAGGTACTCTGTCATCTCGTCTTGCAGAACATATAGATGCGCGTATTTATCAATACGGACTTTCTGATCGGTAATTCCTTCTTTACCAATGATCTTGTAGAGTTCTTCGCGTTCTTTCCTCAATTTTGCGTATAGGTCATTTTCTGTAATTTTCTTGTTCATGTGCAGTCCCTTTCTATCGTGCCAAACCCGCCCGCATCCGGTGGGCGTATCTTCCGGCAGCATACCGAGGAAATTGCCGATGCCGCAGGACGGCTCCAAGATGTTCCCCTGTGTGAAGCCCATCTGCCCCAAGGCGGCATAGATGCTGCGGATGACCACAGGAGGCGTAAAGAACGCCGTCAGCGTGGATTCGCGGGCGGCGGCGTATTCGGCGTCCATCAGCAGGTCTTTCAGCTCGCTGTATCGCGGGTTCTTTTCATCGAAGAAGTCCGCCAGACCGCCCCAGCCCACATACTGTGCCAGCACCGTCTGTTCCTCCGCTGTGGCGGTGCGGTTCTCCGTCTCCACGGTTTTCAGGGTACGGATCGCGTCCAGATTGCGCTGAAAACGCTCCAGCGGTGCGCCCTCTCCGATGTGGTCATCGGTGATGCGGTAGTTGCTGCCGTTCGGGTCCAGCGGATAGGCAAGCGCGTTTTGCTTTTTCTTTTTCGGCTGGGTGAGTACCGCAGGCGGCTCGACCGGCTGCTCTGCGGCGGTGTCTTTGGCGCGCTCCACATAGAGCCATTCCGCCGCTTCCTTTTCGTTGACTGCCTTTCTGACCTGCTCCAGATAATCCTCAGCCTGCCACTCGCTGGGGAAGGTCTCACGGACGCCCTCGCTGTCAACATAAATTTCGTCCCGAATATCGTCCCAGACGGCGTAGCCGTCGTCCGTTTCGATCACGCTGAACCGCTCATAGGCGGGCGGCTGCTCTGCGGCAAGCCGTGCTGCATCCTCTGCGACCTGCTCCACAAAGCTGCGTTCCTGCTGAGGAGCATCATGCCGGTGGTTGAACAGGCTGAAAGTGCCGTCCACATACTCCGAAAGCCGATCCTTTGCGCGGCGGACGGAATCATAGAAACGGTCACTCTCGTCCGTCCCATCCAGCCGGGAGGTCAACGCCGCCAATATTTCCGCAGTCTTGCCCTTATCTTGCAGCTGCTCCTCGATCATGGGAATCGCATCGTAATAATCCGCACCCTTGGGATAGGGACGCGGAACATCGTCCGGCGCATTGTAAAAACCGTTGTAGACGATTCGAGCCAACTGCCCACGCTCATATTCCGGGATTTTGGCGATAGCGTCCTCACCGGGGAAGCGTTTCTGCGTAATGAGTTTTTGATATTCCTTGACCACATTGGGGATGGTCAGATGGACGGTATCATATTTTTTGAATCCGTAGTCTCGCACATATTCCAATCCCTTATGGGTCTTGCTGTGATTGTAACCCGCACATCCGCCACCGCTGTACTCACCAAACTGGCTCTTAATGAATTTCTGGCGTTCCTCCGGCGTGTGAGGATAGCAGAAATGGGAGTACACCGCCAGTCGTCTATCAACACTGTCTCTTAGGAAGAACTGGTCGATTTCATCCTGTGTGATGAACATTTTGCACTGCCGCAGGAAGCTCGGTTGGGCGGTGAAACTGCGTTCCGGGTAGGAGAGGCCATCCAGCACAACGCCGATCCGGTGGGTGTTGTAAGCGGATAATCTCCAATGCATAATGTCGTTACCTTGGGCATAAGCGTCAAGGAAAGCATGATATTCCTGTGCCAGAGTTTGCAATCCACCCTCTGTCTTTGCGAACGCCACCATATCCTCGTCCAGCTCCGGGTAGCCCTTGTGCTGGTCGTGGATCGCCAAAGTCTGCGGGAATAGGCCCTGCCCCCGGCCTTCTTCGTTTAGGTCACGGGCCGTCATTAACATGGCGTCCATTGCTTCATGCAGTACCTTGTCCGGGGCCTGCGCCAGCTCGGACGCGGAGAGATAAGTCCCCGCCTCCAGCAGCTCCAGAATCCGTGCCGATGCCTGCTCCCATGTGACCACGGTCTTGCTGTACCCGGTGCGGACGCTGTCCCCTTGGGCGAGGTGGATGCCGTCCTCCAGAAACCACACGGCATATTTGCGGCCTTCGTATTCAATGCCGCGCCCGTTCTCTCTGCCGAACTCCCGGCGCAGAAACTCTTCATTTTCCTGCTCTGGCCGCTCCCACATATAAAATACGGCGATGCGCTCCGCACTGTTGGGTTCGTTTCCGCCTGTGCAGAGGGCCAGATCAATGACCTCCTGCGGCACCGTGCGGGCCGGGGCCAGAATGCCGGTGGCTGTGTCTGCCGGGGCCTCGTACACCGGGGCGTCGCCGCCCATGTCGAATAGGGCAAGCTGCTCTGCGACAATGGGGGCATTTTGCAGACCCAGCTTGATCTTGTATTCGCCGCGCTCGATCAGGCCCTCGGTCATTTCGGTGATGACCGACCATGAAAAAACAGACTCCGAAGTGCGAGAGAGGTAACTGCCCTCCCACATCAAAAGTCCGTCTTTCTCGGCATGGTAGCCTGTCCGAACACCGTCGGTCAGGACTTCCACCCATATATCGTTGTAGCTGTTTTTTAAGAACTCCGTGCGTTCCGTAAGGCCCTTGTGCGCCTGAAAGTATTCAAAGATTTCCTGCCGCTTGTGCTTGCGACCGCCGTCGTCCAGCAGATTCGCTTCAATGAGGTGCATATCCAGAAAGGCTGGCAGCTCTGCGGTATTCTGCTGCGCGGCGTCATACTCCAACGCAAAGGCTGCTGCCTGTTCCTGCGCCTTTTCGTCCGGATAATCACCGTAGACGCGGAGGCACTGGCGCGTTTCGGCGTCATAGACGGCAGCGCCGTCGTATGCAAAACCGTCTTCCTCCATCGTACCGGCAACATAGCCCTGCGCCGCGGCCTCCGCTTCCTCCAGTGTCTGATAATCCAGCTTATCGTCAAAGCCGTTTTCAAAATGGTGATAGGCAGCGACCTGATAGGGTGCGGCCATCTGCGCAGCATAGTGGTCAATGGCATCTGCGGTCAGCCATTCCGGTTTTTCCGGGAGCGCGTCATACAGCTCTCGCATTTTCCTGATCTGCGCGTGGACATTGCCTGCCCACAAATGCTTTTCACTCCGGCCACCAGCGCCGAGGAAGTAGTCGCAGTCGGCGCGCAGACGATCCAGCAGCACATAATCCCCGCTGTGATCGACAAAGGCAGGAAGCTCATCACTTCCTGCCTCTGTGGGTTCTTCGGTTGTCAGGCGTAGATCAGGTCGCTGAGCACCAGTTCCTCCGCGCTGTGCCGGAGATTGTTTATCAGGCCCGTCCAGCGCAGGGGATCGGTCGCTTTCAGCTCCTCCGTCACGCCCTCGGCTTTCGCCATCTGCGCTACGGTCTGCTCCACCATCTTCCGCGCGGTCTGCTCGATCTCTGCCAGATGCTCCGTCAGCTTGCCGCTGGTCTTGAGGTTGGTGTAAAGCACTCTGCGGCGCTTCTTCAGGTACGCTCTCCGCAGCTCCGCGTACTTGCCCAGATGCACCTCCGGCGTCTGCGGCATCAGCAGGTTCGGCACCTGATAGCCATCCTGCATCCTGTAAGTGATCTCCATACTGTTTGCTCCTTTCTCGGCCTGTTTCGTGTTGTTCTGTGCGGCCATCATAACCGTTTTTTTCACGGTTTGCAAAAAACTGATCCCGCTGGGCCTGCATGATCGTGCGGCTGATGTCCCGCAATCCCATCTCCGCGATGTCGCTGGTGGCGATGCCCAGGGCGTTGATCGTAGGCGGTGTGTTAAATTCGTAAACATGGGCGAACTCATCGGGAGAAAAATAGTCATCTGCCCGCAGGCCGAGGCGTGTCATCAGCATATAGGCCACGCTGACCTCCAGCGCGTCCCGGTAGAACACCTCCAGGTTGAGGTCATCCAGCTCCTCCAGCAGGCTGTCCTCCCGGCACTCCCGCAGCTCTTGCAGATAATCCGTGATGTTGTCCGCCACGGCGTTATGGCAGGCGGAGCGCACGGCGTCCGCAAGATTTTCTTTTTCGGCCAGGTTGCCGAAGGTGGCCTCCAGCGTTTCGATGACCTCCGGCTCAAAGGCCGGGTGCATCGTCCAGATGGGCAGCGGACGGGCAAAACGGGACGCATGGGTGTCGGAAACATCAAAATAGAGCTTCAGGCAGTTTTGACCGTCATCACCAAATACGGCGATGCTCTTGGCCCCACGATTGACCCAGCGGCCAAACTGACGGTTCCAGCGCTCCAACTCAAGGACCGCCGTAGCGTCCGGGCGCTGGGCGTAGATCAGAATTTGATCATCAAAGGGGCATTTGTAGTTATAGCAGGCTGCGCGGAGAAAGCCTGTCCAGCTTTGATAGCTGCCGGTGACGCTCTGCACGGTCTGGTCATATAGCTCTGTGATAAGCTGAAATTTAGTAGGCAAATTGGCACCTCCTTATCGCTCCGGCTCCGATTTCTTTTTGTTATGTGACCGGTTATTTTTCCTCTGTTCGGCGCATTCCTTTTCAAAATTTTCGCGCCGGTAACAGTAAATATAAAACTGGTAATCACCTTTGATCGGCGTACAGCGGAGCATATACACATACTGTTTGGTTTTTACCATAAAGCCACAGGAGGGAAGCAACGCGCCCTTGATGGCGCAGATCTGCTCATACCGGTTGCAGTAGCGATCCATGCTGTCGAAGTCCCGCAGCGGGGAGTCCGGCTGCTCCCGCAGCCAGTTTACGGTACGGTCAATGTCAGCCTTAAACTCCGGCGTGTTCAGCGTGTTATGCTGGTGGGGCCACCATGTTGTATAAAACTGCTTGCCGCTGCCAAAATCACCCCGCAGGTGTCCCACACAGCCCGCAGACTTGTCCTGTTCCTCACTACGGGAGAAATAGAGAGCGTGCAGCGCAGGCTCATTGACGCTGTAAAAGTCAATGACATCCTTCTCGCTGGCGGGATATTTCTCCTGAAATTCCGCAAGAGTACGGCATCCACCATCTTGAAAGGAAAGGGTGCCGCTCTCCAGCGGAATCCACCCATCAATGGGAAGCTGGAATGGCTCACGGGTAAGAACGGTGCCATAGAAGTTGACCATGAGACTCCGTGACAGTTCTATCGGCTCACCCCAATCTGCATCGCCATGGCGCAGCTCGTAGCGATATACGCCTTCCGGCACGGTGGCTCGGTCAATGCGGCATTCCGTAAACAACGCCGGTCGGTCAAAAATCGTGACCTCCTGATAGGTCACCTTCTGTACGTCATAGCTCATCTGGCTTCACCTCGATCTCTGTGTTTCTTTTGCACTCTCTGTTGTGCTAAAAACTCCGGGACCTCCTTGAAACCGATGGTATCTGCGTAGTAGGCAGTTTTCTTTCCGCCTTGCGTCAGTACCACGATGTCGCTTACAGACATAGAACGCATCCGATGGGCAAAGGGACGGGAATCCCTATTGTGCTTTGCCCACAGATCCTCCAGCGAATTTTCCTTTGCGTACATACCGGCGTATGAACGCTGATAATCAGCGCTCTGGAGTTTTCCCTTTGCCGCCGCGTAAGACCGGAAATAGTAGTCCACATCAGCGGTTGCGGGGATTTGATAGATTTCATAGGTGCAGATCTCGGCGCTGATTTTCGGCGCAGCAGGAACATAGATATTCGATGAGCGCGTAATCGTAGCGGTCCGCTACCGTGGACAGATATTGCCGCAGTACCGTTTCACGGCTCATGGTGTTGACCAGCGTGACCTCCAGTGCCGACAGCTCGATATTGGCGGGGACAAGGTGGACGCCGGACGGGTGGTGCAGAATGCCCTCGTTGGGGGCGATGGGCTGCTCCGCGATGATCTTCTCCATCAGGGTGGAGAGCGTTGGGGATAATTCGTCAGGCTGCGACCAGCCTAACATCTGCGTGAGATTGCCTTGTGCATCGGCGTCGATCAGCAGGACTTTTTTACCTTGCCGAGAAAGACCAATGCCGAGGCTGGCGGCTGTGGTGGTCTTACCCACGCCGCCCTTCTGATTTGCCAGTGCGATTGTTTTCAATGGGACACCTCCTCCAACAAAAAAGGAGCCTTGCGGCCCCTGTTCTAACAAAGCTGTTGCTTCTTACAGTTATTCTTTTTTCGGGTGGTATTCTTTCTATTCTCAGTCTTGCTATATCTCAGTCTTATTAGATTTCGATTATCGAATGTCCAGAAGTTCGGAAATCGAATGTCTTGAAATTCGATTATCGAATCTCTGGAAATTGCAGAATAATCCTGCGGCGAAAATGGCGTATTGAAGTTGAAATAAACCACATTACGCACCAGAAAAGTTTTTCACATAAATCAGCGTAGGCCGCCCCAGCCCTTGCCGTTTACGCTCAATTAGACCGATGCCCTTGGCGCTGTCCAATTCAGAGAAAAGCCGTGCCGCTTTCTCAGAACGGCAGCGCAAAGTGGACATGACCTCCTCCGCTGTAAAGATAATAAAGACGCGATTCTGCTCGTCGATCCAGCCGTTCCGATAGGACAACTCCATACGATCCAGCAGCAGTCCGTACAGCAGTTTGGCATCGGTCGAGATTTCAGCAAAGCGGTCATCGGTCAGCAACAATTTGGGGATACGGAAGAAAGCGTATTGTTCACCGGAATGACCGTAGTAATAGGGTAGATTTAACGGCATAGGCGTCACCTCCTGCATCTGTATATAAAAACAAGAGGAAGTCAGCTTACGCTTTCTTCCTCTTGAACAATGTCAAATTATTGGGTAAGATAGTTCCAAAGAGTCCCCGGTGTTTGGGGTGACAGCTGAAAATCTGTCTAATATTTGTCTAATAGCAGGTTCGATTTGAGTGCAAAACGAGCCAATATTAGGCGATATTTTCAGATACTCCGCAACAGGCAGTTCGATAAAAAAGCCAGTATTCATGCGGGTTTGCGGGCATTTTGAAGCATGACGTACTACAAGGCACGATCCGAACGATGTAGCTCCTAAGCGGAAGGCCGCGCGTTCGAATCGCGCCGGGGACGCCACGTCGGAGCAAGCTGCATATCGCTTGCTCCGACTTTTTTACAAAAAGTCAGAGCGCACTCATTCCGCTGCTCCTCCTTTCCAAATCACAACCGCTGCGCTGGGTTGTGATTTGGTTTCGGGTACATGTCGGAAGCCTGTGCCTCGAAAGTGAACACATGATTCACGTCGGAATGCTGCATATCGCTTGCTCCGACTTTTTTACAAAAAGTCAGAGCGCACTCATTCCGCTGCTCCTCCTTTCCAAATCACAACCGCTGCGCTGGGTTCGCGCTTGGGTATCTTTCTCTCCACCGTCTTTTCTTTCATATAAAAACAAGCCTGACAGGCATGTGCCTGTCAGGCTTGTTTTTATTCCTCTTCCAGGCCCGTTTCCTGCCCGGAAAGCTCCCGGCTCTTTTCCCGGGCCTGCTTCAGATAGTCCGTCTCCTCTGTTTTTTTGCTGGGCACAAAGCTCTGGGCCGGCGTTCGCCTTTCACCCTTGCTGCGGGCGTAGAAAAAGCCCGTGATGGAGAACACCACCGCGCCGATGAAGTTCACGAACAGGTCCTTCATGGTGTCGATGATGCCGATGTCCAAGTAGCCGCCAAGGCCCAGGCTCTCACCGTTGATGACCACGTCCTGGATGCCCTTCACCGCCACCACCCTGTTGGTCCGGGTGGGGTCCAGGGCCACGGTATAGATGGCGTTCACCACCGTGTCCTTCTGCATGTCCGTGTGGAAAAAATAGTCCATGCCGAACTCAAAGAACTCCCACAGCACACCGATGGTCATGGAGAAGCAGAACGCCACCAGTGCCAGGAAGAACGGAGACAGGTCGAAGGTCAGCCGCTCATCATCGTTCAGCAGCAGCACCATGGAAAAGCCCACGGCGGCGGCCAGGAAGCCGTTCAGCGTGTGGAGCATGGTATCCCAGTTGGGGACGTTGATATAAAAAGCGTTGACCTCACCCAAAATTTCCGCCGCGAAGATAAAGCACAAAATGGTGATCTCCAGGGGCGGCGGCAGCTCGATGCGCAGCTTTACCTGGAGCCAGCTGGGCACATACAGCAGCAAAATGGTCAGAATGCAGAAGAACGCACCCTCATAGTTGCGCAGGAACAGTTGGCGCACCAGCACCACCAGCACCAGAAGGCGCAGGGTGTAAAAGACAATGAAGGAGCTCTTGTGTTCCCGCAGCTCCTGGTCCAGGGCCTGGCGCATATGCTTCTTTTCCCGCTTCTTCTCCGCCCGTGTGGCTTTTTTCATAAGTGCGTCTCCTCCTTTGGATCAAATCGCTCAAAAATCGGCAGAGCGCCCTCCGCCTCCGCCGTCAGCAGTTCCTCCATGGAGCGGATGGTCCAGAACACCGTGCGGACGCCCATCCACCGGCACAAGGCTACGGAAACATTTTTCCGGTCCTCAAAACGGTAGGCCACAAAATCCGGCCGGGTCACAACGTTGAACAGCAGCTGTGTCAGTGCCAGACGCCGCCAGACAGGCCGGCCCTCGGGCCGCTTCCAGTAGCTTTGGCTCAGCTGGCCCCGCAGCACCTCCGGCCGGTTGCGGCGCAGCCACACCAGCACCTGGGGATCAAAGCTCTCCACGCAGTAGTCTGCGCGGAAGCGGTCCAGACATTCCATTGTTGTCCGGGTCAAAACGTCGTGATTGCCCCGGCTGGGCTTGACCTCCACCACCAGCGGTGCCTTATCCTCAAACAGCGGCAGCACCTCCTCCAAAAAGGGGATGGTCTCCTCCGTCTCCTCCAGGCGGTACGCCGCCAGCTCCGCCGCCGTCAAGTCCTCCACGATGCCGCTTTGGCCGCAGACCCGCTGCAAATCGGAGTCGTGGACCACCGCCAGGCGGCCATCCTTCGTCAAGTGCACATCCAGCTCCGCGCCGTAGCCGGCCTCCGCCGCCCGGCGGAATGCCGGCAGGGAGTTTTCCGGAACGGCAGGCTTGTCGTGCCAGCCCCGGTGGGCGTAGCGGACGCCCTCCAGCTTGTCCCATCCACGGCCGTTTTTCCTCCCGTGGAGCAAAAACCAAACCAACAGTCCCAGGGGCACCAGCGCTTCCAACAGCCGCGTCAGGAAGAATCCCCCTAAAACGAACAGCAGGCAGACCGCCGCCAGGAGCAGCCCACCAACGACCGCTGCGACCAAAATCCACGTGAGCACCGTCATTTCCGCGCCTCCTTCAATCGTTCCAGCAGCTGCGCCATGTCCCGGCAGATGAGGGAGGGCGGCGTGTCCGACACGGCGGCGTCCGCCGCCGTGGCCTCCCCGGTGAGGACCAGGACCGTGTCCGTCCCCGCGTTGACACCGCAGGCGATGTCCGTATACAGGCGATCGCCTACCATCAGCGTCTCGGCGGGACCGTATCCCGTCTGCCGCCAGGCCATCTGGATCATAGTGGGGTCCGGCTTGCCGATGTACACCGGCCGGCGGCCGCAGGCATTCACCAGAAGCTGGCAGATGGAGCCGCAGTCGGGGATAAAGCCGAACAGGGTGGGGCAGGCCAGGTCCGGGTTGGTGGCCAGGAAATCCGCTCCCCGGGCCAGCAGGCGGCAGGCGTTCTCCACCTTTTGGTAGCTTAGCTCCGTGTCAAAAGCGCACAGCACCGCCGTCACATCTCTGTCCGGCGTCTGCCGCAGGTCAAAGCCCGCCTCCCTCAACTGGCGGCAGAAGGAATCGGTGCCCACAGCGTAATACACATCCGATGGTTTCCTCCGCGTATGCAGGTAATAGGCCGTGGCCTCCACGGCGGTGAGAAACTCCTCCCGCCGGGCGGGGATGCCCAGGCGGCGCATTTTCTCCAGTCCCGCCTCCACGCCCCGGGAGGAATTATTGGTCAGATAGCGGACGGCGCAGCCCGTCTCCCGGGCCCAGGATAAAAACTCCGCCGCTCCCGGAAGCAGGGATTCCTCCAGATAGATGGTGCCGTCCAGGTCCAGCAAAAACAGCTTCTTTTGGGAAAGGTCCACAGTCTCACCTCGGTTCATATTGTATTAGAATAACACAAAAGGCCTCCGCTGACAAGCGGAGGCCTTTTACGGTTCTCCACTTTTCGGCGTGGGTGACTTGGTGGTGAGCTTTCAAAATGCTCATTTTTGCTGACGGCGATTTTGGGGTGGCTTTTTTCTTGGCCTTTTTATCTTGACATCGCTTTTTAGACCTCCATATACTGGTTTTGACATGGAGGTGAGTCTATGTGGGAAGGTATAAGTCTCAAAGATTTTCAGCGCAACATATACAAAAATTTCTATTCAGATAGTGATGTCGAACTTATTATCGGTGCAGAGAATGCTGATTTACAAAATGTCAAACGGCTTATCAATAAAGCGAGGAAAATTGGAGATTACGATACAGCATTTTCTCTGGAAGATATGTATGTGGAGCTGCTTAGAATCCCCGAAAAACATCATGCGCCGTTGCCTCCCCGCTCTGAGATAGAAGCCTCATATCAGAGAGTGCTGCGTGAGGGCTTGGAACTACTGGAAAAGCGCAGAAAATTACAATAAGCAGGCAGGCGTTTGCTGTGTGAACGCCTGCCTGCTCTTTTCAGATGCACTCACCGTGCTCTTGATAATATTTAATTATGCCATCAATGGTAGCACCACCATTTTGAACCAATTCAAGTTCTGGGTTTCGTACCTTTGGCTCGGGCTCTACCATGGGAATATCAGATTTTACCTCATCGTGCATATGCATTTCGTTAAACATTATTAAGTCGTAGCCGCTCAAAGGGTGAGGGCCTTCTTCTTTACCGTAGTAATATCCGGGAATCTCAATTACGCCTCCACCATCTGCGGGATTGACTTCGAATGGCTTGTTATTCTGCAAATCATCAGCATCATGGATGTCTGGGCAGTAGAGGAGATAGCGGGTATCGTTGAATGCTTCTTTATCTTCTTGAGAAAGCAGACGTGATGGGCGCTGATAAAGCGGGGCCTTTGAAGTTGCCGAGCCAAATAGCATCTTAGCACGCAAGACCTCATACGAATATCCACGTCCCATATTCTGCATACTTTTGATAGCTCCATTTAGCCTTTCGGTCGTAGCATTTGTTTTTCGACCTTCGACATCGAAGTAATTGAAGATTTCTTTTCCCCATGTTTTGAAAGTGCGGAGAGCAAGTCTCCTCATATCTGCAAAATCATCTCCAATTTTCGGCACAAAGTGTTTCCACTCGCAGTAAGCTGACCATGCCGAATCCTTATCCTTACACTGGTAGATTTTGAAGAACATATCCCGCAATGCAACCAGATATTTCAAATTAGGGTAAGTATCGCAAATTTCAACGAGTTTATTAAGCCGCCAATCCGCCATATTCTCTGGATTCATTTTGAACATATAGGAATCGATGTTTAGTTCTACAAATCTATCCCACTTTTTTTGCCTAATGTCAGGATTCGTAATTTCTTCAATGTCTTTGCGAATATTATCGCATATTATTTTCCGGGCAGACTCCACAGATTCAAGAAACAGTTTTACAACATGGAATTTATCAACTACATGGATTGCCTGCGGAAGCATCTCCTCGATTGCTGATTTATACCCGGCGCACATATCCGTTGTGACAACTTCAACTTTATCGAGGTCTTTGAACTTTGACAAATCCCGGATGACATCATCCTTTTTGACACTTCGTCCCATTTCCAAAATGACGGCGTTTTCAAGGTCAACATAGACCGGACGCATCTGCTTTTGCAAATGACACTCATCCAGCCCCAGCACTCGTGGAGCCTTTATCTCCGGTCTTAACTGAAGAATATCCGTATAGCTTTCAAATGCCGTTGCAACTGTCGTTGCTCCGAGGCCATAGCGTTCTGCAACGGATGTAAACGTATTATTCAAAGCCTCTTTCTGGATGGTATCCCTCAGTCTGTTGGACAACTTCCCACCACTATCGATGCACTCAAAATTCAAAGCAAACGTCTTACCGCACTCAGGATTCTTGCATTTATAGCGGCGTCCATTTACCGTCACCCCGACTCTCTTTTCGTAGATGTTCCAGTCACGGAAGAAGCGCTCCTCTTTTCCGTGGCTTATCGTCTCGCTACACCCGCAGAAGGGGCATTGAATTCTGGCAGAGGAGATTGTTGGAACCACAAAGACTTCCATGTCCAAATCGGTTTCCAGACAATCTACCTCATGGAATTCCGGCAGCCTCAAATTCGGAATTTCTTCTAAAGACGCTCGTTTCACCTCTACACTCATTGTAATCCCCCTAATTACATAATTCTTTTGAGAATGATAGAGCGCCTCTCCTCAGAGGCACTCTATCATTTTACTGAGCTATGGTTCAATAGGACGGTTTTCCCTTTTATCCGCCCGATTTCCTTTTCTCCTCATCAGTCTTGTCAAAGAACTGTTTGAGGATTCGCTCCAATGCCGTTGTCATTGTCTGTCCCTTTTCATCGGCATACTCTTCAAGGCGCTCAAATATCACGCGGTCGATGTAGTAGTTGATGTGCCGACCATCTTTCTTCTTTCGGGGCAAGGTTATCCCTCCTGTCTTTGAGGAGATTCGCACAAATTACACATCATTCCTCATACAACTTATTCTCAATCTCATTTAGGCACTTAAAATACTTGTCCTTTCCTCCGAAAATCTGTTTCACAACTTTCAGCGGAGTAAGTCCGATATCTGTGAATTGAGGCTGAGAGAAGATGTTCTTAATATCCTTGAGATTTGTGAAATTGGTCTCCGCATAGGCATCCAAAAGAAGCCGAATAACCTCTCGCTTCTCGTCATCAAATTTCTCCAGATACTTTGCAATGGCAGCAGACTGGGTTCTCTGATGTTTACTCATGGGCGGTTCGATATCGTAGCCCATGTGAGCAATAATGTCGAAATCATCCACCGTATAACCATACTGGACTTTATATCCAGGACCCCAGTCGATGCCAAGCAACAATTCTGCCGCGAAGCGAGCTTTATCATTTGCCAGCAACCATGCTGCACGGAAGTCCTCAAATGTGGGATATTGAGTGATGATGTTATTGCGAATACAGGAGGAAATATTTTGTGTCACAAGATTTCCGTTCAGGTCGAGATACTGAACATCCTCTCCGACAATATTCACATCTACGCCATTCACGCGAGCAACACGATGTTTGATAGCAGGTGGTGCAGGCGGTGTTTCAGGGTCCGGCTTGATAGGAGGCTTGGGGAAATCATTGCCTTCAGGGACACTTGTAACAGTAACAGGCGTACCATCAAATGCAGGGTCATTAAACTTCAGATAGTTCTTTCGGAAGTCCAGAATGGTGAAATACATCTTGGACTTTTCCTCTCCATCACACTCGTACTGCTGCTTGATGCGAGTCCCCCGCCCAATGATTTGCTTAAACTCCGTCATAGAACCTATAATACGGTCCAAAGCAATAATCTCACAGGTCTCAGCATCGACACCTGTACTCATCAGACGGCTCGTAACGGCAATTACGGGATATTTTGAAGACGGGTCAATAAAGTTGTCCAACTGAGCCTTCCCAATCTCATTATCGCCCGTGATTTGCATGATATAGCGAGAATCCTCTGCAACGAGGTCGGCGTTCTCGTTTTCAAGCAAATGCACCATCTCTTGACAATGAGGGATGTCCTCGCAAAAAACGATGGTCTTGGCATATCTCATATCGTTGGCCTTCATAAAGTCACTGATACGCTTTGCTACCATCTCACGGCGTTCAACCACAACGATTTTGCGGTCAAAATCCTCCTGTGTATACAGACGGTCTTCCACAGGATTCCCGTCAACATCCTTCATTCCCTTGGGCGGATAATAGCCATACTTATCAATGTTCAATTCAACTCCGATAACCTTGTACGGAGCGAGGAAGCCATCTTCGATTCCCTGCTTTAGAGAGTATGTATAGATAGGATTGCCGAAATACGCAGCATTGCACTCATCTTCCGCTTTTTCACGCTTGGCAATAGCCTTCTCAACAGCCTTTCTTGCACGGGTAATTGCTTCATAATCGTTAACTGCGACAGCGGCGTTATACTCCGCACGAGCTTCTTCCTCCGCAAGGATGGCCTCTTGAATTCCGCCATCTTTCGGGGTCGCAGTCATGCCAATCTGTACCGCAGAGGAGAAATAAGCCAGAATATCATGCCAGTTGGAATCTCTCGACGCAGAACCGCGATGACACTCGTCAACGATTATAAGGTCGAAAAAGTCTCTGGGGAGCTGTTTATAATAATCGTGTCCTTCTTCACCGTTGCGTCCGCCCGTCTTGAGCTGCTGATACAGCCCAAGGAATACCTCTTTGGATGTATTGATATTCTTATTATCAATTTTCTCCATAGCTTCCGCGAACGGCTTGAAGTCCTTCCGCATTGTCTGGTCAATCAGAATATTGCGGTCAGCTAAATACAGGATTTTCTTGAAAGTGCGGGTTTTCCAAAAACGATAAACGATTTGAAAACTTGTATAGGTCTTGCCCGTCCCGGTTGCCATCACGATGAGGATACGAGTGGCTCCCTCCATAATGGCTTTCACGGCCCGGTTGATAGCAATACGCTGGTAGTAGCGGGGCTTCTTACCTGTGGAAGTAACGTAATACGGATATGTATAGACATCCGCCTCCACTTCGCTGATGTTGGCTTCCTTCTGGTATCTCTCCCACAGTTCATCAGCGGTCGGGAAATCCTTGATTTTCATGGTCCTGTTCAGCCCAGAAATCATATCTTTCTCGATGAGGTCATCGCCGTTGGTAGCATACGCGAAGGGGACATCCAAAATCCGTGCGTAATCAATGGCCTGCGAATATCCCTCATCAGCCGCATGGTCGATAGCCTTTGCCTCAACGATTGCCAGAGGAATATTATCACGGAACAGGAGCAGATAGTCCGCCTTCTTCGGCTTTCCACGGTGAGCCATGTTATATTCATCGACGGCAATGCGACCATCGGTGAAATAATATTCCATCAGGATTTTATCCACGTCCTGCCAGCGTTCAAGAATGACAGGAGTGATATAGCGGAGCTTTGTAGTCTCTTCATTTTTCTGCTGCTCAGGGTCGATAGTAACTGGCATAACAAATCACCCTCCGTTACAGATACTTAGAAAACGCTTTTTTGAAAGCTAAGGCATTTTCCATGAACCATTCAAACTGTTCCTTTTGTTTCTCAGAATCTTTGAGGTCTGCTGTTTTCTCCATCAAAATGCGGCACGCCTTTTTCTTGTCGAGCCGTCTCCAATCCAACTTCGTACCGATAGACGATTCGATTTCATCCTTGTGAGCAGCAAGGCTGTCATAGAGGGCTTTGCTATTTGTGATAGACAATTCCACAGCAATGACATTTGCCTTTGTGTTGACCAACAGAGAAATGTGCGCCTCGGAGGAACCAATATTCAGGGTGTACCAATGGTCGGAGGACGCTTTATGACGGTTGAAGGCCGATGCGAAGGTCGTGTTCTGGAACGCATAATCATTGAAGGCGGTCCAATAATCATATTTGAATTGGACGGCGGCGCCACCTTGGCTGCCGGAAGGCCGCTTGATGATTTTAGCCCAGTCGTTTGGCTGTTCCACTACGTTCAGCTTCGGCGCCGGGGCGGAGCCGTCAATGCTCCAAAGCTGGATTTCAATGAGGAAAAAGCCAACGCCGTCTACGGTATTGCTATTCAGCCACTCAATGGCGGCTCTATGCTCCTCTCTGGCGGCTTTTACTATCCAGATAATGTACTTGGCTTCCTTGCCTGCTGCATAGGTCAGGAGCTTCCCTAAGTGGTCGTGGTTGGTATCTTCCAACTGATTCTCAATGACAGCGTTGGCGCCAGTCTCAGTATCCTGCGCCAATACGTCAAGAGAGAAACTGCCGACGGCAGATTCCTGTTCCACCAGTTCCAGAGAAAGCCCGGTGGCCTCGTTGAGCAGTTCCATGTTTTCAGCCAGCCACGGGGTAAAATCAGATGCCTCGTTGGGCCACACCGAACGCAGATTCGTTATTTGGGTCATGGAACCCAGTTTTGCTTTAATAGCCATATCGTTTCTCCCAATCTTTTTGAAAACGTTTCAAAGCCCGAGACACTTGAATCATTTTTGCATATTTTTTGTTGAGGTTTTCATCCCCAGTATAGACAGGAGGTTCCTCTTCTTGCTTTAAGTAATCATCCAGTCTCTCTGGACGCCGTTCCAAATCTGCAAGGAAGCATTCTTCATCACGCTTGCTTTTGAAATACAAGACAACATCATCAAAGTTCCGCTTTGCATACACCTCTTCCGAATCCTCGGGGTCATAGAGGAATTGCTGCACATCATATTCGAGACTATCTTGCAGAAAATATCGGTATTGATATTTGGCAATAACGTGATTTTCAGGACTATGAACAAACGAAATATCCGGGGATGGTGTGCAATATCTGCCGCTATCCAAAGCGACCATCTCCATCTTTGCCAGTACCGTTGAGCGGTACAGCAGAGAAAGCGTATAGAACCCGGTCGATTCGTTGCATTGTGCATAGGAGTAAAATGGATTATGCGATGGGTCTTCTATCTTGCGCTCTCTTATGGTGTATTCAGGAGAAAATCTGTTGTAATAGACTTCATCACCAGTGTCATCATCCACATATGAATTCCATTCTTCCCGTGACCGCAATTTCTGCCGCATCTGTTCCAAAGGCGTAAGGTCAAGACCGAACCGATGCTTCCACAGCGATTCTACCTGATACGGGGTGGCGCATCTATCCATCGGGGTGTTGGTGTCACGGACTCGAGTATAAATGTAGTTTGCCCGGACAATCCGAGGGCTGCCCCCTTCCAGCCTATAAGAATAATCTTCGGTCAGATAGTATGGGACGTCAAATGAGCTTTTGATGATAAGCACATCAATTTCATGCTTCCCAGCCCGCATGGTCCTCAGTTCAACAGCGGGATAGACACCAAAGGCCCATTTCAGTTTTGGGGACTGAATCAGGTCGATTATCTGCTGCTGCGTCCGGCGGTTTACATCATTTTCGACACCGCAGATTTCACCTTTTGGTTCGTCTTTAACGCCGAAAATGATGTAACCATCCTTGCCGGAACGGTTATTTGCCATGCAGATGATGTCATGGATAAGCTCGGCTTTGTTGGTGTGGTACTGCTGTTTGAAGTCCCAATGGTCGTCTTCTCGACCACTGTCAATCAACTCGCCAATCGTTTCGTAGAAGTCCATAGTGCATCCTTACGCCACGCCATCTTCCTTCAGGGCATCACAGAGAGGCAGGAGCTCGTCCAGCTTTTCAACAATGCGCTTCTGCTCGGCGAGAGGTGGAAGTGGTATAACCGTCTTGCCAAATTCGGAGCCAGAGATTTCCTTAAAAGTGGTTCCTGACGCTCTTTTGACTATACCGGGAGTTGCCTGAATGATTGCGTAATACAAATACTCACTCAAACCATGGATATATGGAACAACGGACTTAAACCCTTGATTTGTGCAAATATCATTTTCCGAAATAGCAATATACCCGATAGGAGCGCGACTGGAATATAAAACAGTTCCCTTTGGCATGAGCCGCGAAGAGGAATTAGCCAAACCTTCCTCAGTAATAAATCGCTCTCCATTTTTTACATAACGGCTCATGACATTTTTCATGTCAGCAGGAGTAAGCCATGGAATATCTCCATCCCAATATGAAGGGACTTCTGTTTTTGGAGTGCCTCCGCCAACAATTTCGCCGATATATGAAAGCCTTACCCATTCCCAATTCTCGGGAATCTCAAACGGAATCTCATCCGCAGAAATCGGTGCCAGCGGCTTCTCTTTCTTGATTTTCTTCTCTTTGATAAGCTGTTCTTTCTCTGCTCCAATAGAAGCCAGCAAATCCGCCGCAGAGCCATCCTCTGGCAACTGCTGAGTCAGCTTGCCCTGCATGGCAGCCTGAAGCAGAGAAGCCTTCATGTCGCCGGGAAAAGCCTTTTTCAGCGCAACCAGCTCTTTCTCCACCGTCTCCAGCTCATCAATCTTTGCCATGAGTTCATCAACACGAGCAACGATGCGGTGCTGTTCGGCGAGGGGAGGTAATGGAATCAGAAATTGGTTGGCCCTTTCCATTGTAAGTGTTGCAACCGTTGTTCCATATGCCTCTGGTGCGTAGATTTGAGAATGTAACCACGGAGATTCTAACATCATCTTCAAAAATCTTGAGAAAATGCCAAATCTGTTTTCAAAACATAGTACACTTGCGTCCTTGTAGTAGAATTTATCCGTTTCTTTGACGATATATGATGCACCTAATGTACCAACGCCAGAAACCATTAAGTCTCCTGCCACGGGGACTTCTGATAATGAGGCATATTTGTTATATAACTCTTCATCAACAAAAAGTTCATTATCGACTGAATTATATTTTGATAATTTAACGATTTCTCTTGCCCGATAGAATGGAATCCCTGATGTCCTCCAGTCTGACTGGTGAACCCGTGATGCAGAACGAATATTAACTACACTTTGCAAGCGCGTCCATACCCAGCTTTCAGGAATATCGAACGGAATCTCATCCTCAGAAATCGGTGCCAACGGCTTCTCTTTTTTTATTTTCTTCTCTTTAATGAGATTCTCCTTCTCCGCCTTGATAGAAGCCAAGAAATCAGCAGCAGTCCCATCCTCCGGCAACTGCTGAGTCAGCTTGCCCTGAATCGCAGCCTGAAGAACGGACTGTCTAAGGTCATCACAAATGGTCATAGGCTCACACCTCCAGCAACGCTTTTATCTCTACCAGCTTTTGGTCCATGATGCGGTCCAATTCCTCCCGGCGGGCCACAAAGTTGGACATAGTTTCCTCAGGAGACAGAATCACCTTATCCTCCGTCGGATAACCACAGAGGTCAAGGTTGTAGTTATTGCCAGCGATTTCGTCAATCGTGTATTTCTTGGCCTTATAGGTGACAGACATCGCCTCGTCAGCCTTTTCGTCCTGAATTTCGGTACGATTACCCCACCATTCACGGACACAATCGAAATGCTCTCTCTTCATAGGTTTGGTTTTGCTGAAGTGCTTATAGCCTTCCGGCATATCCAGCCGATAGAACCAAACCTCCTGCGTGGATTCACCCTTGTTGAAGAACAGAAGGTTCGTGGCGATGGAGGTATAGGGAGCAAAGCAGGACTGAGGCAACCGAATGATGGTGTGCAGATTGCACTCCTTCATCAAATACTTCTTGATGGCAACCTTGGCGTTGTCGTTTCCAAACAGGAAACCGTCAGGCAGGACGATAACACCCCGCCCACCGTTTTTCAACCGCTTTACGGACAGAGCAACAAAAAGGTCAGCGGTTTCGGAAGAACGCAAATCTGACGGGAAACTTTGAATATCCTCGGGCAGAGCAACTCCACCGTAAGGGGGATTGAGAGCACAATATTCCACAAGGTCACTGCCATGGAAGTCGCCCAAATTCTTCTCAGCAAGAGAGTCGCCATAACGAATGTTCGGAAGTTCAATGCCATGGAGCAGAAGGTTTGTGACATTCAGCTTATACGCCAACGGTTTCAATTCGCCGCCGCGAACTGCATTTTGCAGCTTTTTCTGTGCTTCGGTATCACCTGGCTTAACCTGCTTCTGCATATGCTCCAGAGCCGAAATCAGGAAACCGCCTGTGCCAGCGGCCCAATCTGCCAGCACACCGTCAATCTGCGGGTCAACTTTCTCAATGGCAAAGGTTGTAATTGCCCGGTTCGTATAAAACTCGCCCATGGTTCCAGCGCTCTGGAGTCCACGCAGCAGCCCTTCGTACATATCGTTGAATTCATGGGCCTCACTGGAATCTTCGAAGTCAACCTCATTAAACAGATTAACAACGTCACGGAGCAGATAACCGTTTTTCATGTAGTTCGTGGCATCACCCATGACTTCCTTTACCAGCATACTTCTGGCGTCAGTCTTGTCGAAAGGAATGACCTGCTTGCCATCCTTTGTGATGGCATTGCCGCCAAGAACAGGAATCAGTTCATTGTTGACAAAATTCAGCAGGTCTGGTCCGGTCATCTGGGTCTTGACGGATTCTCCAAAAGCCCAGTCACGCCACCGATATCCCTCAGGAATAACGGGGATATAATCATCCTCCAGTTCAGCCTCCTCTTCCTTGTAGTCATAGACTTTCAGAAAGATAAGCCAGACAATCTGGGCGAGACGCTGAGCATCGCCATCCACTCCGCTATCTTTCCGCATGATGTCCTGCAACCGTTTAATCAGATTCGACAAGCTCATAGGTTATTTCTCCTTTTCAGGAGGTCCCTATCCTCTCTCAATGGTTACGAGAGAGGTATCATGCCGTGAACTCACGGCATGAAAAAAGGGGTCCCCTTTTTTCGAAAAATTTGGTTTTTAGATAAATTGATTATAGCATATTTTGATTGAAACATCAACATAATTCTTTCTGAATCAATGTATTTTGACTTAGAAAAGTAAGCTCGATGGATTGGAAGCGGATAAGCAGGACAAAATTGAGACTATTCTTGATTGTTTGATTGGGACTATTTGATGTTCAAAATAAAAAAGGACACCTGCCCGGGGTATTGCCGGATAGGTGTCCCTTTATTTTGTGTTCTTTTGTGTATTTAGGATACCGAATATCTGTGTCTTGCCAATACTCGAAAAAATCGCCCACGTTGAAAAGTGGAGAGGGGGGTAAAAATTAAGGACAAATTTTTTCAGCACCCACGCTCAAAAGCGGAGAACCCCTTTTACGGAATGCGTTTTATTGGGCCTTTCTGCGGCTCAGGCGAATGGCCTCCAGGCTGTATGTCACGTTCAGCAGCAGCCACAGCAGGCACACCGTGAACGCCGGCATCAGCAAGCCGAAGTCAAAGGCGTAGCTCAGCAGCACCAGGGCCAACCACAGGAGGGGGCAGGCCACGTTCACCGTGTGGTAGGCCTTGTAGGCCGCCTGGCCGATCTGCTTTTGCTCCGCCTCGTCGCAGCTGGCCAGCCACTTCTTGTTGAAGTGCACGTCGTAGACGCTGCCCTGCTTTTCCGGGTTCATCCGGCGGACCTGGTCCACCAGCTTCTGCTGGGATACCGTCAGCAGCGCGACGGACAGGATGAAAACCGCCACGCCGGCAAGGGCCGCCATATTATCAGCAACCACCGCCGCGGCAAAGAAAAACATGTCCAGCACCACCTGCACACTGGCGGCCATCATGCCCCAGCTCAGCTTCTCCTCCGCCTGCTCCATAGGCAACTCGTCCTCGCCGTCCCAGCTGTCGCAGCGCTTTTTCGCGGAGCGGTACAGCCAAACGATGGCAGCGAGGGACACCACGCTGGTCACCGCCATGGCCCAGGGCGCCGTGGCCGTCAGCCAGCCGGTAACGGCAGCGGTCAAGACTTCAGACAGGCTGTCATGGCCCAGCCACCCCGCCGCGAAGCCCGCCACACCGCCGAACACAGCGGCCCCCAGCAGGATCAGAAAAAATTTCGGCAGCGCCTTCCGGTTGTCTTTTTTCACTGTATTATTCTCCATTGCTTCCATCCTCCTCATAGGAAAAAATATCCTCCACGGACACCTGGCAGATCTTCGCCAGCTTCAGCGCCAGCGTCACCGACGGGGAATAATCCCCCCGCTCGATCTGGCTGATGGTCTGGCGGGACACCCCCGCCAGGGCGCCCATCTCCTGCTGGTTCACGCCGAGCCTGGCCCGGTACTCCTTCAGCCGGTTGTAAAGCGGCATTGCGCTTCCTCCTTTCATGACAACTTTTTCTGTCAAGTTGACAATTTTTCTTGTCATTTAGAGGATAACACTGACAACTATTCTTGTCAATAGCTGTTTGCAAATTTTTTTCGCATTGACACCTTTCCTTTTTTTCGCTATACTAAAGCGCAGAAATCGCAGCGGCGCGCAGAGGGGATGCTCTGTGCGCTGTTTGTCTAAGCACCGCTTTCAGCGGAGATGGAGGTTCTATGAAAAAGCCCTTAATCGGCGTCATCCCCCTGTGGGACGACGAAAAGAACAGCATTTGGATGCTGCCGGACTACCTGGACGGCCTCCGCTCCGCCGGTGCCCTGCCGGTGGTGCTGCCCCTGGAGGCGGACGAGGCGGACATCCGCCAGCTGTACACCCTTTGCGACGGGCTGCTGTTCACCGGCGGCCAGGACGTGGACCCGGCGTTGTACGGTGAGGCGTTCTCTCCCCGGTGCGGCGTCCCCTGTCCCCGCCGGGACGCCCTGGAGGCGGGGCTGTTCCGCCTGGCCATGGCGGAGGGAACGCCCATGCTGGGCATCTGCCGGGGACTGCAGCTGATGAATATCCTGCTGGGCGGCACATTGTACCAGGACCTGCCCACGGAGCATCCCAGCCCCATCCCCCACGTCATGAAGCCCCCCTATGACCGGCCCTGCCACACGGTCCGGCTGGCGGAGGGCGGCACCCTGCGCCGCCTAACAGGGCGGGAGGAGCTGAGGGTCAACAGCTACCACCACCAAGCCGTCCGCCGTCTGGCGCCCTCTCTGCGAGCGGAGGCCTGGTCCCCCGACGGCTTGGTGGAGGCCGCCGTCTGCCCGGACCACCCCTTTTTGCTGGCGGTCCAGTGGCACCCGGAGTTCAGCTTCCGCTCGGACCCCGCCGGCGCCGCCATCTTCCGGGCGCTGGTGGAACACTGCTGAAAAAAGAGACCCGCGGAGCTCCGCAGGTCTCTTTTTTTCACGGTTTCGGTACGTCCCGCCACTTTTCGGCAGGCACGTTTCTCTCCCGCAGCCGCCCCTTCACATAATCCCGGAACAGGGCGTACAGCACGGAGCACAGCGGGATGAACAGCAGCATGCCCATGACGCCCAGGAGCTTCCCGCCCAGGGTGACGGCGGCCAGCACCCAGATGGAGGGCAGGCCCACGGAGGACCCCACCACATGGGGATAGATGAGATTTCCCTCCACCTGCTGCAGCACCAAAAACAGCACGACAAAGATCAACGCCTTCCAGGGGTCCGCCACGGCGATGAGCAGCGCCCCCACGCCGCAGCCGATGAAAGCGCCCACGATGGGAATGAGGGCCGTCAAGGCGATGAGAACGCCCACCAGCAGGGCGTAGGGCAGGCGCAGCAGCGTCATGGACACCGCGAACATGGTGCCCAGGATGACCGCCTCCGTGCACTGGCCGGAGAGGAAGCTGGAAAAGGTCCGGTTCGCCAGCCGCAGCACCGCCAGTGCCCGGTCCGCCCGCCGCTCCGGCAAAAGGCCGTAGAGCACCTGCCGGCCCTGCCGGGCCAGCCGCTCCTTTTGCAGCAGGATATAGAACGAGAAAATGAGGCCGATGACGAAGGTACTCACGCCGCTGACCACGCCCACCATGAGGCCGCCGCCGGAGGTGAGCAGGCTGGTGCCCATGCTCTGGACCAGGGCCAGCGCCTTTTTGGAAAGCTCGCTCCACTGGATGTTCAGCTCCAGGTCCTCCATCCATGCCTCCAGCATGGGCAGATACTCCTCCAAGGCCGTCAGCTGCTCCTGGAGCCGCCGCAGCGCGGCGGGCACCTCCGCGGCAATGGCGGACACCGCCTCCCCCACACCAGGGCCGATGACGCAGAAGGCCAGCACCAGCACGCCGGTGACCGCCAGCAGCGTCATCACCAGGGCCAGGGGCCGCCGCAGTCCGGCGCCCCGCTTGGCCTTGGGGTACAGGTTCCGCTCAATGGCCCGCATGGGCACGTTCAGCACAAAGGCGATGGCGCCCCCCAGCAGGAAGGGCGACAGCATGCCCGCCAGCGCCGCCAGGGCAGACGCCACCACGCCCAGATGCTGAAGTGCGGCGTAAAACGCCGCGCCGCCGCAGACCACCAGCAGGGCGCCTTTCAGATTTTGTTTGTTCCACTCCATATGTCGGTTCCTTTCCGGGTCCGTTCCGGCGGCGGTGTCTCAGCCCTTGCGGTACTGCTCCGCCGCGTGGAGGTAACCCCGGGCGGAGGCCCGGTTGCTCTCGATCTCCGCCTCCGTCAAGGGACGGACCACCTTGGCGGGACTGCCCAGGAGCATGACGCCGTCCGGGGCGTCCATCTTGCCGGTGACCAGGGCGCCGGCGCCCACGATGCAGTTGCTGCCCACCTTGGCGCCGTTGAGGATAATGGCTCCCATGCCCACCAGGGTGTTGTCTCCCACGGTGCAGCCGTGGACGATGGCGTTGTGTCCGATGGTGCAGCCCTTGCCCACCACGGTCTCCTCGTGGAGGACGGCGCCGTCCTGGATGTTGGTCTCCTCCCCCACAGTGATGGCGCCCTCGTCGCCCCGGAGGACGGCGTTGTACCAGATGTTCACGTACTTGCCCAGGGTCACGTCCCCGCCCACGCGGGCGCCCTCGGCGATCATGACGGTCTCGTCAAAAGTTTTCTTCGGATAAGCCATGGCGGTAACCTCTTTCTCTCTTTCAAATATCCGGCGCGAAATTGCCGTTTACGAACACGGGGATCTCCCGCCCGTCGTGGGTGGTGCCCACGATGGACAGGTCCGGCGTGCCCACCATGAAGTCCACATGGGTGATGGAGTCGTTGAGGCCCCGGGCCTTCAGCTCCTCCTTGCTCATTTCCTGGCCGCCTTTCAAGCAGGGATACGCCTCGCCAAAGGCGATGTGGCAGGCGGCGTTCTCGTCAAAGAGGGTGTTGTAGAACAGGATCTTCTGGTTGGAGATGGGGCTGTCGTAGGGGACCAGCGCCACCTCACCGAAGTAGCTGGCGCCCTCGTCCAGAGAGATGGCGCCCTTCAAGGACTCCTCCCCCTTTTCCGCGTGGACCTCCACGATTTTGCCGTCCTTGACCACGAAGTGGAAGCCGTCAATGATGTTGCCGTCGTTCACCAGGGGCATGGAGGAATAGACCACGCCGTTGACGCCGGTTTTCAAGGGTGCCGTGAACAGCTCCTCCGTGGGGATGTTGGCGATATACTCCTGGCCGGAGAGGGTCACGTCGTTGCCGGCCTCCCAGATGTGGCCCTCCGGCAGCTGGACGGTCAAGTCCGTGCCCAGGGAGTTGGTGTAGTGGAGGGACTTGAAGTTCAGCGCGTTCATTTTCTCCATCCGCTCATGGAGGGTAGACAGGTGCCCGTGCCACCTATCCACACAGGTGCCGTCGCCGCTGATGCGGACCGCCTGGAAAATGGCGTCCCACAGCTTTTCCATAGCCGCGTCCTCTCCCACGCCTGGGAATACCCGCGTGGCCCAGCTGGGAATGGGAATGGAGGCGATGCACCAGGGGAAGCCGCCGCACATCTGCAGCCGGTCAAAATCCTTCAGCGCCTTGCCGCTGGCCTGCTGGGACCGGACGATGCGCTGGGGGTCCACCCCCTTCAGATTTTCCGGGTCCGTGGCGGAGATGGCCAGATATGCCGCCCCCTCCTTGGCGTAGTCATTGAAGAAATGGCTGCGCCAGTCGGGCACCGTGTCGAATACCTCCTCGCCGGCCCGGAGGTACTTCATCCGGGTCATGGCATCATCGTGCCAGTTCATGACCACTTCCTTGCAGCCGGCGTCGTAGGCCTCCTGGGCGCACATCCGGGCGAACCAGGCGCACTCCACCGGGCAGGAGATGATCATCCGCTGCCCCTTCTGCACATTCAGCCCCACCCTTACCAGCAGCTGGGCATACTCTTTCAATTTTTCATCCATCAAGTCCGTCATCCTTTCCGTGTGATGCTGATTGACTGTTATTTTAGAGGATTTCCCCTGTAAAGTAAAGAGAATCGCTGTTCTTTATAGTATACTTCCTTCGCCGCGCCAACAATCAACATTCCGTAAACTTTTCGCTTCGGGCTGGTCCGGAAGGAAGGATTGTAGTATAATGCGGACTTGTCCCTATCGCGCCATACTGGAAAGGAAGCATCATGAAATTCATCCGCCGTGTACTGCCGCCCCTGCTGCTGTGCTGTCTGGCAGTATGCGCACACCTGTACCTCCCCTCCTCTTCCGCGGACAGCTCCCCGGCCGTGGAAGATGCCCTTCCTGCCTACTCCGGCAGCCCCTGGGTGGAAGTCAACGGAAACCAGCCGGATTTTGACACCAGCCAGCTGGACGGGACCTCCTTTGAAGTCTACAGTCCTCTGGACGCCCTGGGCCGCTGCGGCGCCGCCTATGCCTGTGTGGGCAGAGACCTGATGCCCACGGAGGAACGGGGTCCCATCGGCCAGGTGAAGCCCAGCGGCTGGCAGCTGGCAAAATACGACTGCGTGGACGGAAAGTACCTCTACAACCGCTGCCACCTCATCGGCTATCAGCTGACAGGGGAAAACGCCAATGCGCAAAACCTCATCACCGGCACCCGGTATCTGAACGTGGAGGGCATGCTGCCCTTTGAAAACCAGGTGGCCGACTACGTCCGGGAAACCGGCAGCCACGTCCTCTACCGGGTGACGCCGGACTTTCAGGGCACGGAGCTGGTGGCCCGGGGCGTGTGGATGGAGGCCCTGTCCCTGGAGGACGGCGGCCGGGGCGTCTGTTTTTCCGTCTATGTCTACAACGTCCAGCCCGGTGTCATCATCGACTACGCCACCGGCGAAAGCCGCCCGGAGGGAGAAGCCTCCGCCGGTGAAGCGGAGGCGGAGCCCGCCGCTTTCACCTACATTCTCAACACCCGCTCCATGAAGTTCCACGACCCCGGCTGCGCCGGCGCCGCGGACATCAAGGCGGAAAACCGGCGGGAATACACCGGCAGCCGGGAGGCGCTGCTGGCCCAGGGATATTCCCCCTGCGGCCAGTGCCAACCGTAAAAGCCGAAGAGGCCGGACCCGATCGGGTCCGGCCTCTCTTTTCATCTTCCTCTGTCCGCGTCTTTTCCGTCCTTGCGCAGGCTGATGAGCGTGCCGTTGAGCTCCGCGCCCATAATGAGGGTCACGGCGCTCAGATACAGCCAGATCATCAGCACGATCACTGTTCCGATGGAGCCGTACAGCAGGGAGTAGTCGGCAAAATTGTCCACATACAGGGAGTACAACACCGAAAGCGCCATCCAGGCCGCCAGGGAAAACAGCGTCCCCGGCCACAGGTCCCGCCAGGGCCGCCGCTGGTCCTGGGCCAGGCCGTACAGAAAGGACAGCGCGAAATAGCCCGACAGTCCCGCCGCCGGATACCGCAGTCGGACCCACAGCTCCGCCAGGAAGGCCGGCAGGCGGAAATGGACCACCGCGTAGGCCAGCATCCGCTCGCCCACCGTCATGGCGGCCAGCGTCAAAACGATGGTCAAGATGAGCACCACCGTGTACACCAGGCTCTTCATTTGGTGCAGCGCCGGGTTCCGGGGCGGTCCCAGATGGTAGGCCGTCCGCACGGAGCGCATGAGGGCGTTGGCCGCCCGCATGGGAAAATAGATGGAAAACACCAGTCCGAACACCAGCAGCTTCACACTGGGGTTGGCCCGGACATACCGCAGGTACACGCCGGCGATCTCCACTACCTCCCGGGGCAGGATCTCCTCCAGCGCCCCCAGGATGGCCGCCACATCCAGCTGTAAAATACCCAGCAGGGCGCTGATAAAAATCAGAAAGGGAAAGATCATAAACAGCAGGTAAAAGGCCAGGGCGGCGCTCTGGATACCAACATTGTGGCGCAGATACCGCCGGACCATCAGATAAATGGTCCGCAGAAAGCGGTTTTTCGGCGGCGACAGGGCTTTCACAAGGCAGCCCTCCTTTCCCGGTAGTATATGAACAGAGCCGTTCCTTACTCCCACTTCGCCCATACGTCCGGGCAATACCCCACCGTCGCCTCTTTTCCGTTTCGAACGATGGGCGTTTGAAAAAGCTCCGGGTGCTCCAGGAGCTTTTCCTCCTGGGCGTCCGGGGTGATATAGGCCATGAACAGGTCCTCATAGGCCCGGCATTTTGTGTTCACCAGGGCCGAAAAGCCAACTTTTTGCTTGACGGACTGGTATTCCCGGGGGGATAATCCCTTTGAAGGGACATCAATATACTGGTACTTGATGCGGCGCTCCTTGAACCAGCGCTCAGCCTTCTTCGTGTCAAAGGACTTGGAGGAACCAAAGATCTGAATATTCATCACGCATGCTCCTTATCTTCATAAACTGGAGGGATTTCCATGACGGAAAGCGCAAAAAAGCTGAAGGAGCTGGTGGACAGCTCCGACAATATCGTGTTTTTCGGCGGTGCCGGCGTTTCCACGGAGTCCGGCATCCCGGACTTTCGCAGCACCGGCGGATTATACCATCAAGAGTGGAAATATCCGCCTGAAGTGATTTTAAGCCATACCTTTTACGAAAGCAACCCCGAAGAATTTTTCCGCTTCTACCGGGCCAAGCTCCTGGCTCCCGACGCCAAGCCCAACGCCGCCCACCACAAGCTGGCCCAGTGGGAGGCCGAGGGCAAGCTGAAGGCGGTCATCACCCAGAACATTGACGGCCTCCACCAGGCCGCCGGCAGCAAGCGTGTGCTGGAACTCCACGGCAGCGTCCACCGGAACTACTGCGAAGCCTGCGGCAAGTTTTACGGCCTGGACTTCATCCTCGGGTCCCAGGGCGTTCCCCGCTGCCAGTGCGGCGGTCGGATCAAGCCCGACGTGGTGCTGTACGAGGAGGGACTGGACCAGCAGACCATGGATGACGCCGTCCGCTTCATTCACCAGGCCGACATGCTCATCATCGGCGGCACTTCTCTGAACGTCTGGCCCGCCGCTGGCCTCATTAATGATTACCGGGGCCACAAGCTGGTCCTCATCAACAAATCCGCGGTCAGCCGGGACCTGGCGGCGGACCTGGTCATCACCGACCCGATCGGCGAAACGCTGGCACAGCTGTAAGGGTGTGTCTTTGTACAAAATCACAAATGTCCGTCCAAAAACGACGCCATCCCAACCGGGATGGCGTCATTTTTACCAAAAGTCTCTTTTAAAAATGCAGGTGCATCGTATCATTCATGCAAAAACAAGAAAATTTTTTAAAATTTTCAGTTATTTTTCCGTTGAAAATGAAAGTGCATCATGTTAATATTGCAAAAAGAGCGTGCCGCCGCCGTCACCGAAAGGAGTCCCTCCCCATGATTTGGAAAGAAAACCGCGAAAACGCCTACTGCGAGATCACCCCCGCCATTTTGTCCCTGAAGGAGCAGTGGGAGAAAAAGAATTTCATCGATCCCAGACTGTACAAGGAGTACAATGTCAAGCGGGGCCTGCGGAATGAAGACGGCCGCGGTGTTCTCACGGGTCTGACCCGCGTGGCGGAGATCCAGTCCTACAACGTGTATATGGATGCCGCTGACCGGGAGCACATTGCCCCTTCCGACGGTATTTTGTACTATCGCGGTATCGACTGCCGGGAAATCGTGAAGGGGTCCGCGAAGCGGGGCCGCTTTGCCTTTGAGGAGGCGGCGTATCTGCTGCTGTTCGGCGAGCTGCCCACAAAGGAGCAGCTGCAGGATTTCTGCGTGCAGCTGGCCTCGTACCGCACCCTGCCCACCAACTTCTTCCGGGACGTCATTTTGAAAAACCCGCCTCAGGACTTGATGAACACCATGCAGCGTGCTATTTTAACGCTGTTTTGCTATGACGACAAGCCCAACGACATCGGCCTTGAAAACGTGCTGCGCCAGTGCCTGCAGCTGATGAGCAACATGCCGGTGCTGGCCATTTACGCCTACCAGGCCTGGCGGTACAGCCAGGGCGAGAGCCTGTTCATCCACGTGCCCCTGCCGGAGCTGTCCACGGCGGAAAACTTCTTGCGGATGCTGCGGGAGGACCGCAGCTACACGGAGTTGGAGGCCCGAACCCTGGACGTGGCTCTGGTGCTCCACGCGGACCACGGCGGCGGCAACAACTCCACCTTCACCAACCACGTGGTCACCTCCTCCGGGACGGACACCTATTCCGCCATCGCCGCCGCCATGGCCTCCTTGAAGGGCCCCCGCCACGGCGGTGCCAACAGCAAGGTCATGGCCATGATGTCTGACATCAAGACCCATGTGCGGGACTGGGCCGACGAGGACTGCGTGACGGACTATCTGACCCGCATTTTGAACAAGGAGGCCTTCGACGGCAGCGGCCTCATCTATGGCCTGGGCCATGCCGTCTACACGAAAACAGACCCCCGGTGCGAGGTGTTCCGGGACTATGTGACCCGCCTGGCCCACGAAAAGCACCGGGAGCGGGAGCTGGCCCTGTACAACAGTGTGGAGACCATCGGCAAGCAGCTTTTGATGGAACGGCAGCACAAGAGCGTCCTCTCCACCAACATTGACTTTTACAGCGGCTTTGTCTACGAGATGCTGGGCCTGCCCATGGAGCTGTACACCCCCCTGTTCGCCGTGGCCCGTATCTCCGGCTGGAGCGCCCACCGGATGGAGGAGCTGTCCGCCGGCGGCAAGCTGATCCGCCCCCGTTACGAGTGCGTGGAAGAGCACCGCTCCTACGTTCCCATGGAGCGCCGATAAGGCCCCTTTGTTTTCTCCCGCCGGAGACCGGCGGGAGAAAAATATTTTTGGAAAAGCAAAAATTATGGTTGACATTGTCGCCGGTTCTGGCTATAATAATCAAGCAGTCTTTTCCAGGGAGTATTCATTTGCGGCTGTGCTGGAACTGGTAGACAGGCCAGCTTGAGGTGCTGGTGTCCGAATCGACGTGTGGGTTCAAATCCCGTCAGCCGCACCAGTTCGGAAATCCCTAAAAGATGACCGCTCTATGCGCGAGTGGTGGAATTGGCAGACTCGCTAGATTCAGGTTCTAGTGTCCTTTACGGACGTGCGGGTTCAAGTCCCGCCTCGCGCACCAAATCCCACCGGAAGCAATTCCGGTGGGTCCCCTTGTGGGGTCTTAACTGCATATATACGCGCGAGTGGTGGAATTGGTAGACTCGCTAGATTCAGGTTCTAGTGTGCATTACGCACGTGAGGGTTCGAGTCCCTCCTCGCGCACCACGTCGGAGCAAGCTGTATATCGCTTGCTCCGACTTTTTAAGTCAGAGCGCGCTCATTCCACTGCTCCTCCTTTCCAACCGCGATTCGCTTCGCTGGATTCGCGGTTGGGTTTTTGGTGCAGGCTTAAAAGCCTGCGCCTCGAAAGTATTCACGCTTTCCACCTCGGAGCAAGCTGCATATCGCTTGCTCCGACTTTTTTAAGTCAGAGCGCGCTCATTCTCCCTGCTCCCCGCTTTCGGATGCAGCCCCCTGGGGTTCTGTTTGGTTTGTGAACCATCATTGGTTGAAGTAGTTATGTATCGCAGCAACGCAAAGGGACCTGCCGAATGGCAGGTCCCTTTGCGTTTGGGAGATGTATATGGGTAGTACTGGGGGAGAGTCCAGTATGGCTTACACCAAGGTATCCAGAACAGCCTTGAAGTCGGCGATGATGTCCTCGGGATCCTCCAGGCCCACGCTGATGCGGACCAGGCCCTCGGAGATACCGGCGGTCTTCAGCTCCTCGGAGGTATAGGTGGAGTGGGTCATGGTGGCGGGATGCTCCACCAGGGTCTCGGCGTCGCCCAGGGAGACGGCGATGGTGCACAGCTCCAGCTTGTTCAGAGCGGCGGCGGTGGCGGCGCGGTCGGCCTTCAGCTCAATGGAGATCATGCCGCCGGGCAGGCGCATCTGCTTCTCGGCGATCTCATGGCCCTCAAAGCTCTCCAGGCCGGGATAGTAGACCTTCTCAACAGCGGGATGGCTGGCCAGGAATTCCGCCACCTTCTTGGCGTTGGCGCAGTGACGCTCCATGCGGATATCCAGGGTCTTCATGCCGCGGGCCATCAAGAAAGCGTTGAAGGGGCTCATAACGGCGCCGGTCATATCCTTCAAGCCGAACATACGGCACTGGGTCACAAACTCGGCATCGCTGACGATGACGCCCGCGATGACATCGCCGTGGCCGTTGAGGTACTTGGTAGCGCTGTGGACCACCACGTTGGCGCCCAGGCTCAAGGGACGCTGCACGTAGGGGGTGCAGAAGGTGTTGTCCACGATGACCCGGATGGCGGGGTTATACTCGTGGGCGGTCTTGGCGATCAGTTCAATGTCCAGCAGCTTCAAAGTGGGGTTGCAGGGAGTCTCGAAATAAACGACCTTGGTCTTGTCGCTCAAGGCGTTCTTCAGATTCTCGATCTTGGTCAGGTCGGTGAGGGTGACCTTCACGCCGAACTTGGCCATGCCGTGGTTCAGCAGAGCATAGGTGCAGCCGTACAGGGTCTCGTCAGCGATGATCTCATCACCGGCCACCACGGCGCTCCACAGGGCGGAAGAAATGGCGCCCATGCCGGAAGCGGTGCACAGCGCGGCCTCGCCGCCTTCCAAAGAGGCCATCTTCGCCTCCACGGTCGCCACGGTGGGGTTGCCCAGGCGGGAATAGATGTAGCCATCCTCCTGGCCGGCGAAGCGGGCACCGCCCTGCTCCACAGAATCAAACTCAAAGGTAGAGGTCTGATAAATGGGATCACACAGGGAACCGGCAGCGTTCTTCACCTTGCCCACGTGGATCTGGCGAGTGGCAAAGCCCATCTTCTTCTCAGTGTTCATAATAAGTTCCGTCCTTTCTTTCCGGTCCGCCCCAGTGTCTTTCACCGGCGGATTGTTATTTCTGCGTTCAAAATTTCGCTATCTGCTGTATTTTCCGTTTTTAACAGGTCGGGAGAGAGAATTTAGAGAGAAAAGGGATGTTATCTGCGGAAACGTGGTGATGTTGACTATAAACATCAAATTTTATTTTTGAGTTTTTATCAACTTCTGACTATATACTATCACGCTTTTCCGCAAGGTGTTAGTATGGGATTTCCGCAATCTGTTACCGCTTTTTTTAATAACATGTTTGACTTCCCGCAGGAAGTGCCCTATAATGGGCAATGGCTATCCATGTATTTTAGGAGGTGTATCATGACCTTTCAGCAACTGACCTATGTTGTAGAGATCTCAAAATGCGGCTCCATCAATAAAGCGGCTCACAAGCTCTTTCTCTCCCAGTCCGGCATTTCCACCGCCGTCCGGGAATTGGAGGAAGAACTGGGCATCCAGTTTTTCGTCCGCAGCAACCGGGGTGTGGAGTTCACGCCGGAGGGGAAGGAATTTCTCAGCTATGCCGTCTCCCTGCTGGAGCAGAAAAAGCGGATCGAAAGTCTCTACGGAGAAGCCCGGAACACAAGCGCCCCCGTCCGTTTTTCTGTTTCCACCCAGCGCTACCCCTTCACAGAGGACGCCTTTTTGCGGATGCTTGAAACAACAGATGTGAACCGCTTCTGTTTTTCCAGCAAGGAGACCGGCATGGACGCCGTTATTGACGACGTATACGACCACCGGGCGGATGTGGGCGTCATTTTCTTAACGGAGCTGACAGAAAAAATCATCCGCCGCCTGCTGGATTCCCGGGAGCTGGAGTTTCACGAGATCGCCGCCGTGGCTCCCTGCGTGTTTGTCCGGGCGGATCACCCCTTGACCAAGCTGGACCACGTGTCGGATTCGGACCTGGCCGGCTACCCGTATGTCTCCTTTGAACACGACCAGGGCGTGGCCACGGATTTTTCCGAGGAATACCAGATCCTGTCTTTGAAAAAGCCTGCCAAATGCATCAATGTCAACAACCGCTCCACCATGATCAGTGTTCTGGCCCGGACAGACGCCTTTACCACCGGCAGCGGACTGTTGACGGAGGGGCTCAGCAATCCGCGCGTCGTTTCCATTCCTTTAGCAGGAAAGACTCGCGTCCGCATCGGCTGGATCGTTCCCAAAAACAGCAAGCTCTCCCCGCAGGCGGAGCAGTTCGTGGGCCTTTTGGAGCAGTCCGTGGCGGACTCCATCCGATTCACGGAATCCATGCACCAATCTCTGGGAAAGAGTTTTGAAAATACGAATCCATAACGAACACATCAAAAGAGAGCGCCGGAACCGGCGCTCTCTTTTGTACGCTGTAAGCTTTTTGAATGCTATGTTCCCAATCAGCCCTGGGGCTCAGCGGCCTCCGCTTCCAGAGCGGCCTTCTTGGCGGCCACGCCGGACTCGGCCACATCATACTCCCAGTTCCAGGGGTCCTTGCGGCAGATACCGTCGGCGAAGGGAACGAAGATGGACAGGATGCCCACGATGGCCAGGATCCAGCAGTACCATAGTCTGGGAATGATGTCCGTGGGACTCATGGCAATGCCGTAGGCGGAGGTCAGAGCCGCGGCGGTCAAGATCTGCGCGCCGTAGGGGATGATGCCCTGGAACACGCAGGAGAACACGTCCAGCAAGGAAGCGGTGCGGCGGGGATCCACCTTGTACTCATGGCTGATGTCCTTGGCCACGCTGCCGCTGAGGACGATGGCCACGGTGTTGTTGGCGGTGGCGCAGTCAGCCAGGGATACCAGCGCGGCAATGCCGAGCTGGGCGGACTTGTTGCTCTTCATCATGCTGCGGAGCTTTTCGATCAGCCAGACAATGCCGCCGTTGTGGGTGACCATCTGGGACATACCGCCGCAGAACAGGGTCAGGAAGAACACTTCGTTCATGCCGGTGAAGCCGCCCCAGATGCTCTGGGCGAAGCCGAAGATATCCAAAGAGCCGGTGGCCAGGCCCACGATGCCGGCGGCGAAAATGCCGATGGTCAAGACCAGGAACACGTTCATGCCGATCAGAGCCAGGACCAAGACCAGCAGGTAAGGCAGGACCTTGATGATGCTGTACTCCAGAACGCCCATGTCCGGCATGGTTTCCGGCCGGCCCATGACCAACAGGATCACGATGGTGATGAGGGCGGCAGGCAGGGCGATGAAGAAGTTGACGCGGAACTTATCACGCATCTCGCAGCCCTGGCTGCGGGTGGCGGCGATGGTGGTATCAGAGATCATGGACAGGTTGTCGCCGAACATGGCGCCGCCCACACAGGCGCCCACCACCAGGGGAACGCTCAAGCCGCCCTTGTCGGCCACGCCGACGGCGATGGGAACGATGGCGCCGATGGTGCCCATGGACGTACCGGTGGCGGTGCCCATGAAGGCGGAGATGATGAACACGCCGGCGGTCAAGAACTGGACGGGGATCAGGCTCAAGCCCAGGTTGACGGTGGCGTCACGTCCGCCCATGGAGGCGGCCACACTGGAGAACGCGCCGGCCAGCAGATAAATGATCAGCATGGTCAAGACGTCTTCGTTGGCTGCGCCCTTGGCAAAGATACGGAAACGCTCGTTGATGTTGCCCTTGGTCATGGCGAAAGCCACCAGCAGGGCAATGAACATAGCGGTGACAGACGGGAACTGGTAAAACGCCATTTCGACGCCCTGGCTCTGCAGGATGAGGCCTGCGCCCAGGTAAATCACAACGAACACCAGGAACGGGACGAGTGCCAGGCCACTGCCTTTTTTGTTCAAGGTACGATCCATAAATTTTCCTCCTCTTTCTTATCCGCTCCGCTGATACGCCTCTCTCTTAGTCTAATTGCACAGATTTGCCGGGGTCAATTCTCTCTTCTCTGTGTAAAAGTATATCATTTTTTGGAAGAGACTGTTAATATTAATCTTATATAATCAGCTATTACTTTTTTTGATACTAGTAACTCGTTTTTTTCATAGCGAACCTCCCAACTTTTCAAGCTCCCGCGCCATTGACTTTTCACCTCTTTTTCGGTATGGTGTTCAAGTCACTTATTATAAAAGTATGAAAGGAGCTTAATCCCCATGACTGGAACTGATCTTTCCGGGCTGATGGATCTGACCGTGGGTACTCTGACCCTGGGAAAGATCCTCACCTCTTTACTGACGCTTTTGGTATGCCTGCTGCTGGTCCGCATTCTGCTGAAGCTGGCACGGAAGCTGCTGGGCAGGTCCCGGCTGGACCTGCGGGTACAGAAATACCTGCTCTCCGGCGCAAAGCTGCTGCTGTACATCGTCACCGCCCTCATTGTGGTGGACAGCCTGGGCATCCCCATCACCTCCCTGGTGGCGCTGCTGTCTGTCGGCTCTTTGGGTGTCACCCTGGCCGCCGAGGATATTCTGGGCAATGTGGCCGGCGGGCTGGTCATCCTATCCTCCCACCCCTTCACCATCGGCGACTTTGTGGAGGTGGGCGGCACCTCCGGCACCGTGGAGGAGATTGGCCTTAACCACACAAAGCTGGTGACGCCCGATGGCCTCTTGGTCATGCTGCCCAACAAGGAGCTGGCCAGCTCCCAGATGACCAACTACACCGTCATGGGAAGCCGCCGGGTGATCCAGAAGGTCACCGCCTCCTATGACGCTCCCACAGATACCGTGAAGGCCGCCTGCTTCCAGGCACTGGACATGACGGAGCACATCCTCCCCCAGCCCGCTCCCACCGTGCGGTTGACCAACTACGGTGAAAGCGCCATTGAATACACCGTCTACTGCTGGACCGAGCCGGCGCATTATTGGGACGTGTACTTCGACCTGGGCGAGCACCTGCGCAAGGGCTTCGAGGACCACGGCGTGGAGATGACCTACAACCATCTCAATGTGCATATCGTGGAGGACCGGACCTGACCGCCGGAAAAGGACGCCCCATCCCCGCCAATGGCGGGGATGGGGCGCCCTTTTTTTCTGGGGTCCTTTATCGGCCGGCCCTGCGGTCCTCCTGGATGAGCAGCTTCAGCGCCTCCACCGCCACCTTGACGGAGTTGGAGGTGTCCTCGCTCTTCTTCTGGTCCAGGCCCGCGGCCTCCCGTTCCTGGTTCCACACCACATGGAAGCAGGAGCCGCAGCGGCAGCCCAGCGCCGCCGCCACCACGAACAGCGCCGCGGATTCCATCTCGCTGGCCTTGACGCCCAGGCGCTTCCAGCTGTCCCACTTGGCCTTCAGCTCGTAATACACAGGAGAGGCCTCCGGGTCGTGCTGGCCGTAAAAGCTGTCCTTGCACTGGACGATGCCGGTGTGCAGCGGCAGGCCCAGGGAACGGGTGGCCCGGGCCAGACAGTCGGCGATCTCAAAATCCGCCACCGCCGGAAACTCAATGGGTGCGTACTCCCGGCTGGTATGCTCATACCGGATGGCGCCGGTGGCCACCACGATGTCGCCGGACTGGACGCTGATGTCGATGCCGCCGCAGGTGCCGGTGCGGATAAACGTGTCTGCGCCGCACTTGTGGAGCTCCTCCATGGCGATGGAGGCGGAAGGACCGCCGATGCCCGTGGAGCAGGCGGTCACCTTCTCTCCCAGCAGCGTGCCTGTCCAGACGTTGAACTCCCGGTTATAGGCCACCTGTTTCGCATCGTCAAACAGTGCCGCGATGGCAGGGACCCGGCCCGGGTCGCCGGGCAGGATGCAGTACCGGCCCACGTCGCCGGGAGCACAGTGGATGTGGAACATTTTCTCAAGCTCTTGCATAACAGGCCACCTCACAAGTTATTTTTAAATAGTATAGCAGGTTTTCCGCCGCTTCGCAACGGCGTCACTCCTCCGCCAGCTTTTCCAGGGTCTCCTCTGTCAGACGGTACACAGTCCAGTCACTCATGGGCTCCGCCCCCAGGGACTTGTAGAAAGCGATGCTGGGCGTGTTCCAGTCCAGGCACCACCACTCCATGCGGCCGCAGCCCCGCTCCCGGGCAATGGCGGCCAGCCTCCGGAAAATGGCCTTACCGTACCCCTTGCCCCGGTGCTCCGGCAGGACGAACAGGTCCTCCAGGTACAGCCCGGCCCGGCCCAAAAAGGTGGAAAAATTATGAAAGAACAGGGCGAAGCCCACCTCTTTCCCATCCTCCAGGGCGAAGAGCACCTCCGCGTTCCTCTTTTGAAACAGCTGGTCCGACAAGATGGCCTCATCCGCCACCACCTGGTCCAGCAGATGCTCATACTCCGCCAGCTTTTTGATAAAATCCAGGACCAGCGGCGTATCCGCCTCCTGGGCGAAGCGAAAGGTCAGTTCCATAGCTTCTCCTTATTTCAGTGTCACCACAGTGACACCGCTCTCGCCCTCGCCGTAAACGCCCAGGCGGAAGCTCTTCACCGCCTTGTTCCGGCGCAGAATGTCGTGGACGGCCTTCCGCAGGGCGCCGGTACCCTTGCCGTGAATGATGGTGACGGTGTCCAGCCGGCCCATGACGGCGGCGGAGAGGAAATTTTCCACCACGCTCTCGGCCTCCAGGGTCTCCATGCCCCGGATGTCCAGTTCCCGGCTGGCGGAGGTCCGCAGCGCCCGGTCCGCGTTCTGGCGGACAGTGACAGCGGGATTTTTCTTTTTTGCCGCCCGCTCGTCGTCCTCAATGAGACGGACCTCATCGGCCTTGGCTTTCATTTTCAAAATACCCGACTTCAGCTGCAGCGTGCCGTCCTTGCCGACAGACACCACCTCCGCCGGGGTGCGGACGCCGGGGATCTCCACCAGGTCCCCCTCCCGGATGGGACGGCTGGGCTTGGGGATGGGCTCCTGGCGCTGGTCCCGCTTGGACACGGCGTCCTCCGCCTCGTTCAGCTTCCGCCGCAGCTCCGCCCGGGCTTCGTTGGCGTTCATGGTCCGTTCCGCCTTGGCCTGCTGCTTTCGCATCTCCGCCAGCTCCGCGAACACCTCGTCCGCGGCGGAGCGGGCGTCCCGCAGGATGCGCTTGGCCTCCGCCTCGCCCCGGCTGCGGGCGTTCTCCTTGGCCCGCTCCATCTGCTCCCGGAACTCCCGGGCTTTGCGGGCATCCTCCTCCCGCTGCCGGTACAGGCGGTTGGCCTCCTGCTCTCGCTTTTCCAGGGCCTGGCGCTTGGCCTCCAGCTGGGTGAGCACATCCTCGAACCGGACACTCTCGCCGCTCATCTGGACCTTGGCCGCCTCAATGACTTCGTCCGGCAGGCCCAGCCGTTTGGAGATGGCGAAGGCGTTGGACTTGCCGGGGATGCCGATGAGCAGCCGGTAGGTGGGGCTGAGGGTCTCCACGTTGAACTCGCAGGAGGCGTTCTCCACCCCCGCTGTGGTCATGGCGAAGGTCTTGAGCTCCGCGTAGTGGGTGGTGGCCGCCACCCTGGCGCCCATGCGGCGGACATGCTGGATGACGGCGATGGCCAGCGCCGCCCCCTCCACCGGGTCCGTACCGGCCCCCAGCTCATCAAAGAGAATGAGGCTGTGGCGGTCAGCCTCCGCCAAAATAGCCACAATATTAGTCATATGTGCCGAAAAAGTAGACAAATTCTGCTCGACACTCTGTTCGTCGCCAATATCCGCCAATACCCGCTCATAGACGGAAACAGCGCTGCGGTCCCCCACGGGGATGTGAAGTCCGCATTGGGTCATGAGGGTCAGCAGGCCCAGGGTCTTCAAGCTGACGGTCTTGCCGCCGGTATTGGGACCGGTGATGACCAGGGTGTCGAAGGTGTCTCCCAGCTGGATGTCAATGGGCACCGCCTTTTTGGGGTCCAGCAGGGGATGCCGGGCGCGGCGCAGGTGGATGGCGCCGTCCCGCCGGACCTCCGGACGGACAGCGTCCATTTTATAGCTCAGCTGGCCCCGGGCGAAGATCAGATCCAGATGCACCAGGGCGTCGTAGTCCCACTGGATGTCCTCCCGGTGGGCCGCCGCCTCCGCGGAGAGCTCCGCCAGGATGCGCTCGATCTCCTTTTGCTCCTTGGCCTCCAGCTCAATGAGCTCGTTGTTGGCCTGGACCACCCCCATGGGCTCCACGAACAGCGTGGCGCCGGAGGATGAGATGTCATGGACCAGGCCCGGCAGGTCGCCCTTGTGCTCCGCCTTCACCGGCACCACGAAGCGGCCGTCCCGCTGGGTGATGATGGTCTCCTGCAAAATTTTCCCATAGGTGGGAGAGGAGATGATTTTTTGCAGGATCTGTCGGCTCTTGGCCTGGGCCGCCCGCATGTGGCGGCGGATATCCGCCAATTCGGCGGACGCCGCGTCGGCGATGGTGTCCTCATCCGGAATGCAGCGCTTGATCTTCTCCTCCAGGAAGCGGTTTCCATGGAGGGAGAGGAACAGGTGGTCGATGGCGGTCTTTTCCACCGCGTCGGCATTGAAATACTCCTTGGCCCGCCGGGCGGCGGTCAAGAGGTCCGCGATGGTCAGCAGCTCCTTCGTATTCAAGCTGCCGCCCCGGTCCGCCCGGTCCAGGGCCTCTCCCACCGGCTTGACGCCGGAAAAAGAGGGGCTGCCGTGGAGGCCGATCATGGTCCGGGCCGCGTCAGTCTGGTCCAGGAGCCGCAGAACCTCCTCGGCCTCTGTTTCCGGGCGTATGCGCAGCGCCTTGGCCTTGGCCTCAGCGCTGACCGCCTGGTCAGACAGCAATTGCAGCACCCGGGGCAGTTCCAGGGTGCGGATGGATTTATCGAATAACTCGCTCATATTCTTATCCTTTCCGTATAATTTATCATAAACTATACAGAATGTATCTCATTTTGGCGGGATTTCCACCGGCTGGAGGCTCTTATAAAAATCCAGGGTCTTGAAGCCCCGCTCCAGCTGGGCGGCCGCGAAGGCCTCCGCCGCGTCTCCCAGCCGCCGCAGGGGCTCCGGCCCCAGTCGGAAGGAATACAGCCGCTTGGGGTCTCCGTAGACGATGTGCCGCAGCGCAGCCAGGGAGTCCCGGCAAAGGGGCATGGACAAGCCGCTCTCTCCCCCGCCGCAGCTCCGGCACCGCAGCACCCCCTGGACCACGTCCAGCAGAGGCTGCTCCGGGTCGGGACAGCCGCACCAGGCGCAGCCGTCCGCCAGGGGCTCATAGCCCGCCAGGCACAAGAGCTTCAGCTCAAAGGCCGGCTTCACCAGCGCCGGCGGCTTGCGCAGGGCAGACAGGGCATACAGGCCATTCAGAAGGAGGCGCAGCAGGTCGCCGGACACCGTGTCCTCCGCGGTGACGGTCTCCGTCAGCTCGGCAAAATAAAATCCCAGGGCCATGGCGTCCAGGTCTGTCCGAAGGCCGTTGAACAGCTCAATGGTGGAGCCATCGTTGGCGTAATACCAGTCTCCCTTTTGGTACAGCGTCCACTCCGACCACACCAGCGGCTGGGCGCAGGCGGCGTAGCGGCAGCTTTTCCGCCGGACGCCCCGGGCGATGACGGAGACCTTGCCCCGGTCCTCTGTCAGAAGGGTCAGGATCTTGTCGGCTTCCTTTGTCTCGGTCTCCCGCAGGACGATGCCCCGGGTGACAATGTACGGCGTTCCCGCCATGTGCTCACCACCTATGTACGGGGGCCGGCGCCCCCGGTGCTTACAAGCCGGGCGGCAGCTGGTCCTCCGCCTCCTCCAAGTTCCGGTAGAGCATATAGGCCAGCGGCTCCCCGGTCATGCAGAACAGCTCCCAGAAAGGTTCGGCTTCCATACGCAGACCTCCTTTTGGGAATAGTCTGCGAAAAAAGTCGAATTTGATGCCTGGAAATATCAGTCGTCGTGGTAGCCGAAGCTGCGCACGTAGTTGACGTTATCTCTCCAATTCTCCTTCACCTTCACCCAGGTCTCCAGATACACCTTGGTACCCATGAATTTTTCCATGTCCGCCCGGGCCAGGGAGCTGATCTTTTTCAGCATGGCCCCCTGCTTGCCGATGATGATGCCCTTGTGGCTGGCCTTTTCGCAGTAGATGGTGGCGTCCACGTCGATGACGCCGGAATCCCGCTCAGAGAACTTCGTGATCTCCACGGCGGTGCCGTGGGGGATCTCCTTGTCCAGGCACAGCAGCAGCTTTTCCCGGATGAGCTCGCCCATGATCTGCCGCTCCGGCTGGTCGCTGACCTCTCCGTCCGGGAACAGCTGGGGGCCCTCGCTGGCGTATTTGCGCAGCTCATGCATGAGGTCGTCCAGGCCGCTGCCGGTGTGGGCGGAGATGGGGATGATGGCGTCGAAGCCGTCCCAGGCCTCGTTGTAGGCGGCGATGACCGGCAGAAGCTCCGCCGGCTCCACGGTGTCGATCTTGTTGATGCAGAGGATGGCGGGCAGGTGCTCCTCCTGGATGCGGCGGATGAGGGCCAGCTCCGGAGCACCCACATGGGCGATGGGCTCCACCAGCAGCAGTGCGCAGTCCACGTCGCTGAGGCTGGAGGTGACGACCTTCACCATATAGTCCCCCAGGGCGGACTTGGGCTTGTGAAGGCCCGGGGTATCCAGCAGGATATACTGGGTGTCCTCCCGGTTCACCACGCCGTAGATGCGGTTCCGGGTGGTCTGGGCCTTGTTGGAAACGATGGCTACCTTTTCCCCCACCAGGGCGTTGGTCAGGCTGGACTTGCCCACGTTGGGCCGTCCGCAGACCGTGATCATGGCGACATTTTTGATTTCAGACATAGGTGATCCTCAACTTTCTTGTTAAGCAATAAAATGTTCCGGCTGTTTGCCGGGAATTAAATGTGTGGTTCCCACAGCATACCCCAGTGGTCCACCCCGGTCCCGGGGGCTGGTGTGCGGGACACCTCCGAAAAACCGCAGGAGCGATAGAAAGCCACATTGGCGGCCGACTGTGTTTCCAGATAACAGGGCTGGGACAGTTCTTGTATCTGCGCGAGGCCATGGGCCATCAGGGCTTTGCCGATGCCCTTTCCCTGAAAAGCGGGGTCCACGCAAATGGGAGAGAGATGCCAGCAGGGTTCCCCCACCGTCTGGGCCGCTATGGCATCTGCAAAGCTGTTGGCCCTCATGATCCGCTCACGCTGTTCCTTTGTGCACAGCAGCATGGCCTGCAGCCCGCCGCAAAGCAGCAGGTCTGCCGGCCCCATGTTATGGCCGGGCTTGAGGAATACCGCCACGCCCACACCTCCGTCGGCCACCAGGACATTGCCGTATCTGCATCCGTACCGCAGACGGAAAGCCATGAATTTTTTCAAAAAGCGCTCCCGGGCCGCATCCTCAGGGATAAAATACCGGTACAGCGGGTCATCCGCAAAGGCTCCGGCCATAGTGGAGATCACTCGGGCCGTATCCTGCTTTTGAAAGGCTCTGATGTTCGCCACTGGTATCGCCTCCTCCGTCAGATTCGCACATTCACCGCTCCAGCACCCGCTTGAGATACTGTCCGGTATAGCTTGCCGCGCAGGCGGCCACGGTCTCCGGCGTTCCGGTGCAGACGATGGTGCCGCCGCCGTCGCCCCCCTCGGGGCCCAGGTCGATGAGCCAATCGGCACACTTGATGACATCCAGGTTGTGCTCGATGACCACCACGGTGTTCCCGGCGTCCACCAGCCTCTGGAGGACCTCCAGAAGCTTGCGCACATCGTCGGCGTGGAGGCCGGTGGTGGGCTCATCCAGAATATAGATGGTCTTGCCGGTGGCCAGCTTGGAAAGCTCCGTGGCCAGCTTCACCCGCTGGGCCTCGCCGCCGGACAGCTCCGTGGAGGGCTGGCCCAGCTTCACATAGCCCAGGCCCACGTCCTGGAGGGTCTGCAGCCGCTTGCTGAGCTTGGGCAGGGCGGAGAAGAACTCCACCGCCTCGTCCACGGTCATATCCAGGACCTCGGCAATATTTTTCCCCTTGTAGCGGACCTCCAGGGTCTCCCGGTTGTAGCGGCGTCCCTTGCACACCTCGCAGGGGACGAAAATGTCCGGCAGGAAGTGCATCTCGATTTTTAAAACGCCGTCGCCGGAGCAGGCCTCGCACCGTCCGCCCCGGACGTTGAAGGAGAAGCGGCCCGGGCCGTAGCCCCGGCTCTTGGCCTCCTGGGTGGAGGCGAACAGGTCCCGGATGTCGTTGAACAGGCCGGTGTAGGTGGCCGGATTGGACCGGGGCGTCCGGCCGATGGGGCTCTGGTCGATGTTGACCACCTTGTCCAAATACTCGATGCCCTCGATGCGCTCACACTTGCCGGGGCGGGTTTTCATCCGCATGAGGTCCGCTCCCAGACGCTTGAACAAAATTTCATTGACCAGAGAGCTCTTGCCGCTGCCGGACACGCCGGTGACCACCGTGAACGTACCCAGGGGGAAGGCAACGTCGATGCCCCGGAGGTTGTTCTCGGCGGCGCCCACCACCTTTAAAAGCTTTCCGCTGCCGGGGCGCCGGGACTGGGGCACGGGAATTTTTTTCTTGCCGCACAGGTACTGGCCCGTTAGGGAGTTTGGATTGGCCATGACCTCCTCCGGCGTGCCGGCGGCCACCACTTCGCCGCCGTGGACGCCGGCGCCGGGGCCGATGTCGATGAGATAGTCGGCGGCCCGCATGGTATCCTCGTCATGCTCCACCACCAAAAGCGTGTTGCCCAGGTCCCGCAGGGAGCGCAGGGTGTCCAGCAGCTTGTCGTTATCCCGCTGGTGGAGACCGATGGAGGGCTCGTCCAGGATATAAAGGACGCCCATGAGGCTGGAGCCGATCTGGGTGGCCAGTCGGATGCGCTGGCTCTCGCCGCCGGAGAGGGTGGCTGCGCTGCGGCTGAGGGTCAGATAGCCCAAGCCCACGGACCGCAGGAAGCCCAGCCGGGAGCGGATCTCCTTTAAAATACGGTCGGCGATGAGGTGCTGCTGGTCCGTCAGCTCCAGATGATCCACCCACTCCAGCTCGTCCAGCACGGAAAGGCGGGTCAGCTCATCGATGGCCCTGTCCCCCACCGTCACCGCCAGGGATTCCTTTTTCAGCCGCCGCCCCTTGCACTCCGGACAGGGGCACTCGCTCATGCTCTCCTCCAGCTCCCGCTTCACAGAGTCGCTCTGGGTCTCCATATAGCGGCGCTGAAGGTTATTGCAGATGCCCTCGAAGGGCTGGTACAGCACGCCCTTGCCCCTGGGCTGGTCATAGTGGAGCTCCAGCTTTTCCCCGTTGGTCCCGTACAGGATGACCTGCTTGACCTCGTCGGGCAGGTCCTTCCAGGGAGTGGTCAGCTTAAAGTGGTACTTCTGGGACAGGGCGTCGAAATACATGCGGGAGATGCCGTCGGAGCGGATGTTGTTCCAGCCGGAGGCGGTGATGGCCCCCTCCATCAAGGAAAGCTCCTCGTTCTCCACCACCAGGGCGGGGTCCACCTTCAGCTGGCTGCCCAGGCCCGTGCAGGTGGGGCAGGCGCCGTAGGGGTTGTTGAAGGAGAACATCCGGGGCGTCAGCTCCTCGATGGAGATGCCGCAGTCCTCGCAGGCGTAGTTCTGGGAGAACACCAGGTCCTGTTCCTCCCGCAGCAGGTTCACCACCACCAATCCACCGGAAAGGCCGGAGGCGGTCTCCACGCTGTCCGTCAGCCGCTGCTGGATGTCCGGCCGGATGATGAGGCGGTCAATGACGATCTCGATGCTGTGCTTTTTGTTTTTCTCCAGCTTGATCTCCTCGTCCAGCTCGTACAGGTTCCCGTCCACCCGCACCCGGACGTAGCCGGAGCGCTTGGCATCCTCGAACACCTTCTGGTGCTCGCCCTTTTTGCCCCGGACGACGGGGGCCATCACCTGGATGCGGGTGCCCTCCGGCAGGGAGAGCACCTGGTCGATGATCTGGTCGATGGTCTGCTGGCGGATGACCTTGCCGCACTTGGGGCAGTGGGGCGTGCCCACCCGGGCCCACAGCAGCCGGAGGTAGTCATAGATCTCCGTCACCGTGCCCACGGTGGACCGGGGGTTTTTGCTGGTGGTCTTCTGGTCGATGGAGATGGCCGGAGAAAGTCCCTCGATATAGTCCACATCCGGCTTGTCCATCTGACCCAGAAACATCCGGGCATAGGAGGAAAGGCTCTCCACGTACCGCCGCTGGCCCTCGGCATAAATGGTGTCGAAGGCCAGGGAGGACTTGCCGGAGCCGGAGAGGCCCGTCATCACCACCAGCTTGTCCCGGGGGATGGTGACATCGATATTTTTGAGGTTGTTGGCCCGGGCTCCCTTGACGATAATTTTATCCTGCATATGCGTATTGCGTCTCCTTGTCAGAGATTATCTGTATGTTTCCTCCTGGCACCATCCCCACACGATGATGAGGGAGACCACCAGTTCAGTGATCAGCTTCATGTTGTACCTCCTCAGCGGGAGTCCCGCTGCTCACTCCACAGTGACATCCGCCGCGGAAGCCCCCAGCAGGTCCAGCAGCGCCTGGGGCGCCAGCTCCACCTGGGCGCCCACCTTGCCGGCGGAGACGCAGATGGTATCGTACAGGACGGCCGTTTCGTGGAACACCGTGGGGAACTGCTTCTTCATCCCCACGGGGCTGCAGCCGCCGTGGACGTAGCCGGTGAGGGGCAGCAAGTCCTTCTGGGGCAGCATGGCGATGGACTTCTCTCCCACCGCTTTGGCGGCCTTTTTCAGGTCCAGGTTCTCCGCCACGGGGATGTCGAATACGTAGTATGCCCCGGTGCTCCCCTTGGTCACCAGGGTTTTGAACACCCGTTCCACGTCCTGTCCCAGATAGCCCGCCACGCTGACGCCGTCAATGGGACCGTCGGCAGGGTAGGTATGGGCCGTGTAGGGGATTTTTTTCTGGTCCAGGACCCGCATGACGTTTGTTTTTTCTTCCTTGTGCTTTGCCATTGTATTCATCCTCTGTTTTCCATGAGTTCTCTTTGTACATATTTGGGCAGTTTCTCCACCACCAGGCGGTGAGACGCTCCGCACAGCTCCCGCAGCAGCGCATCCGGCAGGGCGCCGTCCAAAAAGCAGGCGATCCAGGTGCGCTTGTCAGAGTAAAAGCCCGGCAGAATGTCCGGGTACTGCGCCCGCAGCAGCTCGGAGCGCTGCGGGTCGCATTTCAAGTTCACCAGGTCGTGGCCGCCGTAGGTTTTGTGCTCCGGTCCCGGAGAGCAGACGGCGGCAAACAGCTTCCCCTGGACCATGTATCGGAACCAGCCCCACTCGGGCTTGTAATCCTTCTCCGCCCCCGGAAGGGAGAGGAGGTATTCGTCCAACCATTCGTATCGCATTTATTTCTCACCCCGCAGCTCGATGATGCGGTCCCGCAGCACCGCCGCGTACTCGAACTCCAGCATCGCGTCGCGGCAAGCTCCATATCCCTCGCTTCCGGCTGCGCCGAAAGCTCTCTCATTTCGCTGCCGCTCCTTTTCCCACGCGACCCACTTCGTTGGGCTCGCGCGGGAGCCCTTCTGTTTAATTGATCTCGGAAATGAAAGAGGCTATTTCTCACCCCGCAGCTCGATGATGCGGTCCCGCAGCACCGCCGCGTACTCGAACTCCAACATCTTGCTGGCCTCTTTCATTTCCTTTTCCAGCTTGGCGATCTCCGCGGCCCGCTCCTGGTCGGTGAGCTTGCGCTTCTTCCCCTTGCCGCCGGTGCCGCTCTCCGCCGTCTTGGAAATTTCCAGCACCTCCCGGACCCCCTTGATGATGGTCTTGGGCACGATGCCGTGTTCTTGATTGAAGGCGTCCTGGATGGTGCGGCGGCGCGCTGTTTCATCCATAGCCGCCCGCATGGAGGGGGTGATCTCATCGGCGTACAGGATCACGAGGCCCTCGGCGTTTCGGGCGGCGCGGCCGATGGTCTGGATCAAGCTGGTCTCGCTGCGGAGGAAGCCCTCCTTGTCGGCGTCCAGCACCGCCACCAGGCTCACCTCCGGCAGGTCCAGGCCCTCCCGCAGGAGGTTGATGCCCACCAGCACGTCGAACTCGCCCAACCGCAGGTCCCGGATGATCTCCATCCGCTCGATGGTCTGGACGTCGGAGTGCATATACCGCACCCGGATGCCGGCGTTTTTGAAAAACTCCGTCAGATCCTCGGCCATCTTCTTGGTGAGGGTGGTCACCAGCACCCGCTCGTTCCGCTTGGCCCGGGCGTTGATCTCCTCCATGAGGTCGTCGATCTGCCCGGTGACGGGACGCACCTCCACCCGGGGGTCCAGCAGGCCCGTGGGGCGGATGACCTGCTCCACCACCTGGTCCGCCCGCTCCCGCTCATAGGGTCCCGGCGTGGCGGAGACGAACACCGCCTGGCCGATGCGCTCCTCAAACTCCTCGAACTTCAGCGGGCGGTTATCGTAGGCGCAAGGGAGGCGGAAGCCGTACTTCACCAAGGAATCCTTCCGGGCACGGTCGCCGTTGTACATGGCCCGCACTTGGGGCAGTGTTACGTGGGATTCGTCCACAAACAGCAAAAAGTCATCCGGGAAGAAGTCCAGCAGCGTCATGGGGGCGGACCCGGCGGGCCGCTCCGAAATGATGCGGGAGTAGTTCTCGATACCGGAGCAATAGCCCAGCTCCGCCATCATCTCCATATCGTACTCTGTCCGCTGGCGGATGCGCTGGGCCTCCACCAGCTGGTCGTTGTCGGTGAATACCTTCACCTGCTCCTCCAGCTCCCGGCGGATCTCGCCGATGGCCCGGTCCATTTTGCCCTTGGTGGTGACATAGTGGCTGGCGGGATAGATGGCGATGTGGTTCAGCACCCGGTTCACCGCGCCGGTCAGAGGCGTGATCTCGCTGATGCGGTCGATCTCATCCCCGAAGAACTCCACCCGGATGGCCTTGTCCTTATAGTAGGCGGGGTAGATCTCCACCGTGTCGCCCCGGACCCGGAACATGTTCCGCTCGAAGGCGATGTCGTTGCGCTCGTAGCGGATCTCCACCAGGCGCCGCAGCAGCTCGTCCCGGTCCCACTGGGCGCCTACCCGCAAAGATACCACCATTTTGGCAAAGTCATCCGGCTCGCCCAGGCCGTAGATGCAGGAGACGGAGGACACCACGATCACGTCCCGCCGCTCCAGCAGGGCGCAGGTGGCGGACAGACGCAGCCGGTCGATCTCGTCGTTGGTGGAGGCGTCCTTGGCAATGTAGGTGTCCGTATGGGGGATATAGGCCTCCGGCTGGTAATAGTCGTAATAGGACACAAAATACTCCACGGCGTTGTTGGGGAAAAACTCCTTGAACTCCGCGCACAGCTGGGCCGCCAGGGTCTTGTTGTGGGCCAGCACCAGGGTGGGGCGCTGCACCTGCTCGATGACCTTGGCCATGGTGAAGGTCTTGCCGGAGCCGGTGACGCCCAGCAGCACCTGCTCCTTCAGTCCGTTTTCGATCCCCTCCGCCAGCGCCGCGATGGCCTGCGGCTGGTCGCCGGAGGGCTGGTATTCAGAAACGACTTGAAATTTTGGCATGTCGTCCTCCCAAGCAGCTTATTTGTTTGCGCATTTATGATACCATAGCCGCCTTTTGAATGCAACATATGTTCGATACTTGTTCTTCCCGCTTCGGCAAAAGCCGGGGCGGTTCAAAGCAGATACCCGCTGTCGGCCATGGACACGAAGTCGTTGTCCGCCACGATGATGTGGTCCGCCAGCTGGACGCCGATGCTCTGCAATGCTGATTTTGCCCGGTCTGTGGCAACATAGTCATCCGGCGAGGGCAGCGCCACGCCGCTGGGGTGGTTGTGGGAGAGGATCACGGCGCTGGCGGAGGTCAGCAGTGCCTGCTCCAACAGCCGGCGGATGTCCAGCCCGGCGGAGGAGATGCCGCCCTCCCCCAGGTGACGGCAGGCGATGAGCTTGCCCTTCCGGTCCAGGTACAGGGCGTAGACCACCTCATGGGTCTCGCCGACGAACCGCTCCAGAAGATACGCGCCGGCCCGCTCCGAAGAGTTGAGGACCGTCTCCTGCTCCGCCTCCGCCAGCCGGGCCTTGCGGTACAGCTGGGGCACCAGCTTCAAAAGCACCGCGGCGTTTTCCCCGATGCCGTCCACCTTCTCGAGGTCCTCCGCCGGGGCGGCCAGCACCGCCGGCAGGGAGCCGTACCGCTCCATGAGGGCGTGGGCGATGGGGTTGGTGTCCCGCCGGGGGATGGCGTAATACAGCAGCAGCTCCAGGGCCTCATGGTCCGCGAAATGGTCCAGTCCGCCGCTTAAAAAGCGCTGCCGCATCTTCTCTCTGTGTCCGTCGTGAATACCCATGCGCGCCTCCCGCCCTTCCTCCAAGCCGCAATTTCTTCGGAATGTCCTATTATACCACGCCGCCCCACAGGCGACAAGCGGTTTTCGGGCCGGGAAATTCCAAATCAGCCGTCCTTCGGGTTGACAGCCGTAATTTTTTGGCATAATATAAACGAAGAAAACAAAAAATTACATATCGTCCGGTAGGTAAGGCTACCACAGGGATATGGATCGCTGCCGCGGAGTGATGGAGACATCATGAGTTGGTTTGAACAGGCGATATCGAACACGAAGGTATCATCTAACGCGATTTCACCGCCTTGTGAGGCTAAAGCTTGAACGGTGGCGGAGGGCGCAGGTCCTCCGGGAAAGGGACATTCTCTGGTCGCACCGTTCCGGGCGAGCAGGGAATTTATTTTTTCACTGAAACCGGAAAGGAGGACGCGCGGCGTGTTTGAGCTGGAAGAAAACCGGGAAGAGCTGCTGGAGAAGATCGAGGAGTATATCGCCCGAAAACGATACGCGGACCTGCGGGACCTCCTTTTGCCCATGGAGGCGGCGGACATCGCCGCCTTGTGCGGCGAGCTGGATGAAAAGGTGGCTCTGGTTTTTCGCCTGCTGCCCAAGGAGCTGGCGGCGGAGGTATTCGTGGAGCTGGATTCCGACCAGCAGGAGCTGCTGATCCAGAGCTTTTCCAACACGGAGCTGAAGGAAGTGCTGGACGAGCTGTATCTGGACGATACCGTTGACATTGTGGAGGAGATGCCCGCCAACGTGGTCAAGCGCATCCTCAAGCACTCCGACCCGGAGATGCGCAAGAGCATCAACGAGATCCTCAAGTACCCCGACGACTCCACCGGCAGCATCATGACCACGGAGTTTGTGGACCTGAAAGAGGACATGACGGTGGAGGCCGCCCTCAAGCGCATCCGCCGCACCGGCCCCGACAAGGAAACCATCAACGTCTGCTACGTCATCGACGAGGGGCGCCACCTCATCGGCCTGCTGTCCATCCGGACGCTGCTGCTGGCGGATGACGACGACATCATCGGCGACATCATGGAGCGCAACTTCATCTCCGTCCAGACCCTGGATGACCAGGAATCCACCGCCCGGGCCTTGAGCAAATACGACTTTCTGGCCCTTCCCGTGGTGGACACGGAAAACCGTCTGGTGGGTATCGTCACCGTGGACGACGCCATGGACGTTCTGCAGGAGGAGGTCACCGAGGATATCGAGAAGATGGCCGCCATTCTGCCCTCTGACAAGCCCTATCTGAAAACCGGCCCTCTGGAGACCTGGAAGGCCCGCACCCCCTGGCTGCTGGTGCTGATGCTCTCCGCCACCTTCACCGGCATCATCCTCACCCACTTTGAAAGCGCCCTGGCCTCCTGTGCCATCCTCACCTCCTTCATCCCCATGCTCTCCGGCACCGGCGGCAACAGCGGCACCCAGGCCTCCACCGCCGTCATCCGCGCCCTGTCCCTGGGGGAGGTGCGGTTCTCGGACCTGGTCCGGGTGCTGTGGAAGGAGTTCCGGGTGTCCATCTGCTGCGGATTGTGTCTGGCGGCAGCCAACTTCATAAAAATGATGCTGGTGGACCGGTGGCTGCTCCACAACCCCACCGTCACCCCCACGGTGGCTCTGGTGGTGTGCGCCACCCTCATCGGCACGGTGATGGTGGCAAAGCTGGTGGGCTGCTCCCTGCCCATCCTGGCGGAAAAGGTGGGCTTTGACCCCGCCGTCATGGCCTCTCCCTTCATCTCCACCATTGTGGACTCCCTGTCCCTTTTGATCTACTTCCAGTTCGCCTCCCTGATTTTGGGCGTTTGAACCAAAACAACCCCCGCCAATGGGCGGGGGTTGTTTTTGCTTTTCTTATTCCGGCAGGGTCTGGACCACGCCGCGGCCGCAGTCCACGGACACCCGCAGGCCGTCCGTCAGGCGGCGGGTGGCGTCTACCGCTCCCACGATGACGGGCTTGTCCAGGGTAAGGCCCACGGTGGCGGTGTGGCAGTCGGCGCTGGCCTCCTCCGTGATGACGGCGGCGGCTTCGCGGATGTAGGGCAGCAGGGCGTTGGTGGTATAGGGCACCACCAGCACATCACCGGGGCGGAACTTCTCCGCCACATCGTCCAGCACCCGGCACACGCACAGGCGGCCGCTGGCCTTCTTGCCGCCGATGCCGGTGGCGTTGATGAGGGAGCCGCCCACCTGCTTGACGCGGATCATATTGGTGGTGCCGGCCACGCCCACGGGCACGCCGGCGGTGACCACCACCAGATCGCCGTTTTTCACGATTCCGGCCTTCTCCGCCGCCTCCACGGCAAAATCCACCAGCTCGTCAGAACTGCTGGCATAGGGCATCATGATGGCCTCCACGCCCCAGTACAGGCTCATCTGCCGGCGGACCTGCTCGTCCAGCAGCAGGGCCACCACGGTGGTCTGGGGCCGGAAGCGGCTGACCATCTGGGCGGTGACGCCCCGCTGGCTGACGGTGAGGATGGCGTCGGCGCCGATGTCCATGGCGGTGGTACAGGCGGCGTGGGCCATGGCGGTGGTGATGGACAGCCGCTCCTTGCCGGAGACCTTCAACGGCTTGGCCCGGTCGATGTTGGCCTCCGTCCGCAGGGCGATGGCGTCCATGGTGCGCACCGCCTCCACCGGGTACTTGCCCGCGGCGGTCTCGCCGGAGAGCATGATGGCGGAGGTGCCGTCGTAAATGGCGTTGGCCACGTCGGTGATCTCCGCCCGGGTGGGGCGAGGATTTTCCACCATGGAGTCCAGCATCTGGGTGGCGGTGATGACCGGCTTGCCGCAGGCCACGCACTGGGCGATCATGTCCTTTTGAATAACGGGGATCTCCGTGAAGTCGATCTCCACGCCCATGTCGCCCCGGGCCACCATGATGCCGTCGGCCACGGCCAGGATGTCCGCCAGGTTGCTGACGCCCTCCCGGTTCTCGATCTTGGCGATGATGCGGATGTGGGAGTTATTCTGGTCCAGGATCTGCCGCAGCTCCCGAATGTCCGCGGCGGTGCGGACAAAGCTGGCGGCAATATAGTCAAAGCCCTCCCGGATACCGAAGAGGATATCCTCCCGGTCCCGCTGGCTCACATAGGGCATGGACAGGCGGACGCCGGGGATATTGACGCCCTTGTTATTTTTCATGACGCCGCTGTTGAGCACCTTGCAGCGGATGGTGGTGGGCGTGGTCTCCAGCACGGTCATGCGGACCAGGCCGTCGTCCAGCAAGATGGCGTCCCCGGCCTTCACATCGCCGGGCAGGTCGTTATAGGTGATGGAGCAGCGGGTCTCGTCGCCCTCCACCTCGTTGGTGCACAGGGTAAACTCAGAGCCCTCCTTCAGCTCCACAGAGCCGTCCTTGAAGCTTTTCAGCCGCACCTCGGGGCCTTTGGTGTCCAGCATGGCGGCCACAGGCAGGTCCAGTTCCTTCCGCAGCGCCTTCAGCGTGTCCAACCGGGCCTTGTGGCCGGCGTGGTCACCGTGGGAAAAGTTGAAGCGGGCCACGTTCATGCCGGAGAGCAGCATCTCCCGCAAAACACCCTCCCGGTCCGTGGCGGGTCCCAGAGTACAGACGATCTTGGTTTTTCTCATATTTATTACCACCTTTCTTGAAAGGAACAAATTTCACCGAATAGCATTCTACCACAGATGCCGCCCCCAGAAAAGAGGAATCACGCAAAAATTTGCGTAAAGCTGCCAGAAAAAAGTGCGGCATTTCTGCCGCACTTTGAAAGCTAAACGATTAGATACCCAGTTTTTCTTTCAATTCCGCGATCATGCTCTGGTACTCCTCCTCCGCCAGGTGCACCGGCTGGGGGTTGGTGATCTCAAAGCCGCCGCCAAACTCAAAGCCGCCCTCGTACTTGGGCACGATGTGGAAGTGGAGATGAGGATTGGCGTCGCCGAAGGAGGCCAGGTTCAGCTTCGTGCAGCCCCACAGGTCCTGGATGGCCTTGGAGGCCCGGGCCAGGTCCTCGGCGAAATCCGCCCGCTCCTGGGGCTCGCACTCCCACAGCTCCCGGCGGTGGTTTTTCAGCGCCAGCACACAGCGGCCCTTGTGAGCCTGGTCCTTAAACAGATACAGCGTGCCGGCCTTCATCTGGCCCACCTTGTACATAATGGCCTCCCGGCCCTCGTGGTGTTCGTCACAGTAAAAACAACCCATGTCATTTTCCTCCTGATTCCGGATTGGGGATAAGCCCCTTTTTCTTACCATACAACCGCCGGCGGTTTTTCGTCAAGAAAAATCAAAGCGGTTCTCTGTGGATTTTTGGACCGGGATGTGGTAAGCTGGAAAAAACATGATGCAAGGAGGGTCTTTCCCATGAAATTAGGTTTGGTAACAGACAGTCTGGCCCATCTTTCCTTCCCGGAGGCGGCGGCCGTGTGCCGGAAGCTGGGGCTGGAGCAGGTGGAGCTGGGCTGCGGCAACTGGTCCCCCGCTCCCCACATCGACCTGGACACCTTGACCGCCGACGCCGGCAAGCGCCGGGAGCTGCTGGACACACTGGATGCCAACGGCCTCACCATCTCGGCCCTCAACTGCTCCGGGAACCCCCTGTTCCCCGGCGAAAAGGGCGAGAGGGACCGGGCCGTGGCGGAAAAGACCTTTTTGCTGTCGGAGCAGCTGGGCCTCAAGACCGTGGTCATGATGAGCGGCCTGCCCGGCGGCTGTGAGGGGGACAAAATGCCCACCTGGGTGGTGACCAGCTGGCCTCCTGAAACAGAGGACATCCTCCGCTACCAGTGGGAGGTAGCCATTCCCCAGTGGGAAAAGCTGGTGGCCCAGGCCAGGAGCCACGGCGTGGAGCGCATCGCTTTGGAGTTCCACGGCTGGCAGTTGGTGAACAATGTGGAGAACCTGCGGCGCCTCCAGGCTGCCGTGGGCATGACCGTGGGCGTGAACATGGACCCCAGTCACCTGTTCTGGATGGGCGGCGATCCCCTGGCCATGATCGACGCCCTGTCCGACTGCATTTACCACGTCCACATCAAAGACGTGCGGACCGAACCTGCCAGCGCCGTGAATACCATGCTGGATACCAAGGGCGTACTGGAATACAAGACCCGCTCCTGGAACTTCGTCACCCCCGGCACCGGTCACGACGAATCCTGGTGGCGCCGGTTCGTGGAGGCCCTCCGCTCCGCCGGGTATGACGGCGCCTTGAGCATTGAGCAGGAGGACTACACCATCCCCGTCATGGACGCCCTGGAGCAGGCCTCCGCCCTGCTGCACCGTGTCATTGTCTGAGCGTTTCCTACATATATAAAAAGGACTGTTCATTCAGAACAGTCCTTTTTTTCATGGCTGCAGCAGCGCCTCCGCCGCCCGCTGCACCAGCCGGTCCGCCATGGACACCAGCTCTTCTCCGGGCAGGTCCATATCCCGTCCGAACCACTCCTTCACAAGGCCGATGAGGCCGTAGGTGATGAAGCTCATGAGGTAGTCCAGATTTTCAGGGGAAACATCCCGGAACCAGGCCGCCGTCAGCCGGGCGCCGTTGCGGTAAATAAGCTCCTGGAGCCGGTCCACAAAGCCGCCGGCGGCAGCGCTGTCCAGCAGCGTTCCGATGGTGGTCCGGTGCTCCACCACATAGTCCAAAATAGGCAGCAGCACCGGCCGCAGCGTCCGCTCCGCCGTGCTCTCCGCCATGTGGGCGTCCACCAAGACCTGGGCCTCCGCCAGCATATCCTCCTCCACGCTCTGCAGCAGGGCCGCCGTGTCCGGATAGTGCAGGTAAAAGGTCCCCCGGTTCAAGTCCATCCGCTCCGTGATGTCCCGGACGGTGATCTCCGAAAAGCGCTTTTCCTGCATCAGCTGCAGAAGGCCCTCCTTCAGCAGGCGCCGGGACCGGCGGGAGCGGCGGTCCTCCGAGCGTTTTTCCATAGCACTGTCTCTCCTTTCGGACACCTCCCCCCGCTGCTTTAGACAAAAGCCGGAATGTGTCCCTTGTTTTTTTCCTCTGTCTGTATTATAATCACTCCCGAAAAATAAATCAACAACTTTTTATTATTCAACATTTGTTGATTATTGAGAGGAGCATTTTTATGAGCCACAGTTCCCATTCCCACCGCCCGTTGGCTCTGGCCACCGCGCTGGCTCTGGCCGGTGCCTGCGTGGTGCCCGCCGCGGCGGCGGAGCCCATCGGCGACGGCGTGGCACCCACCTATGACGAGGCCTATTACGCCACCCTGGACTACTACGGCAACCTGACGGAGGGCAGCGTGGTGAAAAGCTACGTACTCAACGGCGCCGACACGGTGACGGACCACGGTACATACGACCAGGTGGTGAACCTGACGGACCACACGGAGCCCACGGTGCAGAGCGGCACCACCACCTTCCGCTTCGCCGGTGACAGCGCCCCCACCCACTTTTATTTTGAGGGCAAGACGGCGCAGCCCTTCGAGACCCTGCCCTGGACGCTGTCCATCCACTACACCCTCAACGGCGTACCCACCCGGGCCGAGGACCTGCCGGGCAAGACCGGCGTGGTGGAGATCCTGGTGGACGCCATTCCCAACGAAAACGCCAGCGAATACGCCAAGAACAACTACACGTTGGAGGCCATGGCCCTGTTCAACCAGGACGACATTTTGTCCCTGGAGGCACCCGGCGCCCAGGTGCAGCTGATTGGTAACCTGCGGGCGGTACTGTTTCTGGCCTTCCCTGGCGAGGAGCAGCACTTCGCCATCCGGGTGGGCGCCGAGGACTTCTCCTTCGGCGGCATGACATTTTTGATGGTGCCGGCCACCCTCAGCCAGCTGGAGGAGATCTCCAAGCTCAGCGACCGCAAGGATGAGCTGGAGGAGGACTACCACAAGCTCTCCGACAGCCTGGATACCCTGCTGGACGCCTTCGGCGGCATGGAGGGCAGCCTCTACGCCACCGCCGATGGCCTGGACCAGCTGAACCAGGCCCGGGGCACCATCTCCGCCGGCAAGGGGACCGTCTACGACGGCACCGACGCCCTCCGGGAGGACCTGAGGGGCATCGCCGCCCTGCTGGACCCGGTGGCGGAGCAGGTGGAGGCCGCCAGCAAGACCGTCACAGACGCCAAGGCGGTGCTGAACACCATGACGGACACCGCCCTGGACCTGCGGAGCCAGCTGGAGGACATGGAGGACGCCCTGGAAAACCTGGAGGACAGCGACGATGTGCGCCAGCTGATCCAGGACGCCGCCAACATGAAAAGCAGCCTCAACAAGCTGAAAAGCGCCCTGGAGAGCATCGACCGCATTCCCTCCGTCCAGTCCCCCCTGGCGGGCCAGGACATTGACGCCATCCGGAAGAACCTGCCCAATGTGGAGGCCATGGAGCCGGGATACCGGGAAAGCGGCAAGAACAGCTTCTATGAGTACGCCTGCGAGGTCTTGTGGCAGCAGTACGCCGCTGAGCACAGCATTACGGAGGAAACGCCCGACTACGGCCGGTACCGCCAGGCGTTTTTGGACAGCGTCGGCAGCCAGACCGCCAAGGGGCTTGCCGCCATCTATGAGTCCTGGGCTCCGGACCCGGAAGCCTTCGAGTTTTTGCTGGACCACTCCGACACCATCGACGACCTGCTGGACCAGCTGAATACCACCACCAGCGGCGTCAGCGACGCCATGGAGAAAATCGCCGGCCCCACCGCCGCCGTGGTGGGCAAGCTGGCGAACCTGTGCGATGACATGGATGAGCTGACGGACCTGCTGGAGGACGCCGGCGACCTCTCCGCCGCCATCCGCCACAGCTCCAAGAGGCTGCGCAGCATCCTGGACAGCACCGATGAGCTGCGAACCATCCTCAACGACTACGAGCCCACCGCTCAAGAATCCCTCAAGACCCTGGAGGACCTGAGCGTCACCGCCGCCGCCACGGTCCGGGACAGCGAGCAGCTGGCAGCCGACGCGGAGGCCCTGCTGAAAACCTCCGGCATCCAGCTGGACGCCGGCACGAAGCAGACCCTTTCCGGCCTGGCCGCCGCTTTGCGGCAGGCCGCCCGCAGCCTCTCCACCACCAATGACGTCAAGGACGCCAAGGCCAATATCAGCTCCATCATTGAGGACACCTGGAACGAGCACACCGGCAACATCGACAACCTTTTGAACATGGACGCCAACGCCGTGACCGTGTCCCTGACCTCCCCGGACAATCCCGCGCCACAGAGCATCCAGGTGGTCATCCGCACCCAGGAGATCAAGGCGGAGGAGGAAGAGACGGAGGAGGCCGTTAAAGCCGCCGCGGACAACAGCACCTTCTGGGGCCGGATCGCCCAGATGTTCAAGGACTTCTGGGCGGCCATCACCGGCATCTTCCGCTGAGCGGGGAAAGGACAGGTGTTGTTCCCGTGATCGAAAAAATCGCCCACAAGCTGACGCGAAAGCCAAAGCTGGTGGCCGCCATTGCCGTCTTTATGCTCATCCCCTCCATCATCGGCTTTGCCGCCACCCGCATCAACTATGATATTCTCTCCTACCTCCCCCAGGACCTGCCCTCCTCCCAGGGCGAGCAGCTGCTGGAGGACCCCTTCCAGATGGCCGCCACCAGCATGCTGGTGGTGGACGGCATGCCGGCGGGCTATACCAACGACCTGCTGAACGCCATCCGGGAGGTGCCCGGCGTGTCCAACGCCATCTGGATCAGCAATCTGGTGGGCATCCAGATCCCCACGGACATGATCCCCGCCAGCTTCCGGGATATGTTCTTCTCCGGGGACGCCACCATGATGATCATTCAGTACGACCATCCCGGCGCCTCCGACGAGACCATGGACGCCATTGAGCAGGTGCGGCAGGTCTGCAATGAAAAGTGCTTCCTGGCGGGCTTTTCCGTGGTCATCAAGGACACCCGGGACATCATGGACAGCGAGCTGCCGCTGTTCGTGGGCCTGGCGGTGCTGCTGGCCCTGCTGGCCATGAGCGTGACGCTGGAGTCCACGGTGCTGCCCCTGGTCTTTATCGCCAGCATCGGCATGGCTGTGGTGTACAATTTCGGCAGCAATATTTTCTTAGGTGAGATCTCCTACATCACCAAGGCCATCGCGGCGGTGCTGCAGCTGGGCGTCACCATGGACTACTCCATCTTCCTCTACCGCCGGTACGAGGAGGAGCGGCTGCACCACGACGACAAGCGGGACGCCATGGCCGCGGCCATCGTGGCGGCCTTCCGGTCCCTGTCCGGCTCCAGCCTCACCACCATCGCCGGCTTTCTGGCCCTGTGCTTCATGCAGCTGACCCTGGGCAGGGACATCGGCATCGTCATGGCCAAGGGCGTGGTGCTGGGCGTGGCCACCGTCATTCTGGTGCTGCCCAGTCTGGTGCTCATCTTCGACAAGCACATCGAAAAGCACAAGCACAAGACCCTCATTCCCAGCTTCCACCGGGTAAACGGCTTCATTCTCCGGCGGCGGGTGCTGCTGACGGTTCTGGCTGTGGCGCTGTTTTTCCCGGCGGTCTACTCCCAAAACCACGCCAATATCTACTACAAGCTGGATGAATCCCTGCCCCGGGACCTGCCCTCCATCGTCAGCAACGAAAAGCTGAAGGACGACTTCGACATGGCCACCTCCCACTTCATTGTCCTGCGGGACGATCTGTCCGCCGGGGACATGGGCGAGATGGAAAAGCGGCTGGAGAATGTGCCCGGCGTCACCTCCGTCCTGTCCTATCACCGCATCCTGGGCACCGGCATCCCGGACTTCTTCGTCCCCTCCGAGGTGCGGGATATGCTCAAGCAGGGGGGCTACCAGCTGATGATGGTGAACTCCAGCTATGAGCCGGCCACGGACCTGGTGTCCGATCAGCTGGACGCCATGAACGCCATTCTGCACGAGTACGACCCCGCCGCCATGATCACCGGCGAGGGCGCCATGTACCGGGACCTAATCGACACCACCGCCGTGGACTTCACCGTCACCAATTACATCTCCATCGCCGCCATCTTCCTCATCATCGCCATCGTGTTCCAGTCCGTCACCATTCCTGCGGTACTGGTAGCCACCATTGAGCTGGCCATCTTCATCAACCAGGGCTGCTGCTATTTCACCGGCACGGCCATTCCCTTCATCGCCCCCACCATCATCAGCTGCGTCCAGCTGGGCGCCACGGTGGATTACGCCATCCTCATGACCTCCCGCTTCCAGGAGGAACTGCGGAAGGGCCGGCCCCGGATGGAGGCCATCCGGGTGGCCGCCGACGCCGCCGACGCCTCCATCGTCACCAGCGCGTTGGTGCTGTTCTGCGCCACGTTGGGCGTGTCCTTTGTCTCCTCCATCGACCTCATCGGCTCCATCTGCGTCATGCTGGCCCGGGGCGCTCTCATCTCCGCCCTGGTGAGCCTGTTCCTCATGCCCGCCATCTTGTGCGTGTGTGAGCCGGTGTTCAACAAGACCAGCCGCCACTGGCGCACCACGCCGCCTCCCCGCCGGGGCAAAGCGCTCCCCGCCGGAGAAGCCCAGCCGGCGGAGACCTCCGCCCAGCCGTCGGTCCGGCAATAAGAAAGCATCCCTGTGCTGAACGCACAGGGATGTTTTTTCAGTCCGTATTTACTTACAGAACAGCGGCAGGGCCTTTTGGATCATCTCCACGCAGCCCTCCTCCCCCAGAGCCTCGGAATCCAGGCTCAGGTCATAGGCCGCGGCGTCCCGCCACTCCTCGCCGGTGTAATAGCGGTAATAGGCGGAGCGGCGCTTGTCCTCCACCCGAATGTGCCGGGATACCTCCCGGGCGCTCCAGGCAAGGGAATAGGACGCCACCCGGGCCTCCCGGGCCTCGATGGGCGCGTGGATGAACACCTTGAGCACATTGGGCCGGTCCATCAGCAGATAGTTGGCGCAGCGGCCCAGGATGATGCAGCTCTCGGTCTCCGCCAGCTCCTTGATGATCTTGGCCTGGAAGCTGAACAGGTTCCGGGTGGAGATGTAGTCGTCGCTGTCCGGCGGCAGGATCTCGCCGGTGTACACCTTCTCCGCCGCGGAGAGCATCTCCTTCAGTCCGATGCGCTCATCCGCCGCGCCGAAGAGCCGCTCATGGATGCCGCTGACCTCCGAGGCCTTGCGCAGCAGGTCCCGATCATAGTAGGGAATGCCCAGAACATCTGACAGTCTGCGGGTGATGTCGTGGCCGCCGCTGCCGGTCTCCCGGGCCACCGTAATGACAAACTTATCCATACGCCGTCCTCCTTACGCGCCCAGGTAGGCCTTGCGGACCCGGTCGTCAGCGGCCAGGTCGGAGGCTCTGCCCTCCATGGAAATGGTGCCGGTCTCCAGAACGTAGGCCCGGTCGGAAACCGCCAGGGCCATCTTCGCGTTCTGCTCCACCAGCAAAATGGTGATGCCGCTTTTGTGGAGCTCCTGGATGATGGCGAAGATCTCCTTCACCAGCAAGGGGGAAAGGCCCATGGACGGCTCGTCCATCAGCACGATCTTCGGGTCCGTCATGAGGGCCCGGCCGGTGGCCAGCATCTGCTGCTCGCCGCCGGAGAGGGTGCCTGCCAGCTGGCGATAGCGCTCCTTCAGCCGGGGGAAGTGGTGGTAGACCTTTTCCAGGTTCTCCGCGATCTTCTTCTGGTCCTTGACAATATAAGCGCCCATGCGGAGGTTCTCCTCCACCGTCATGCGGGCAAACACGTGGCGCCCCTCCGGCACATGGGCAAGGCCCAGACTGATGATGGTGTTGGGGGCCACCTTCTGCAGGTCCTTGCCGTCCAGCGTGATGGTGCCGGAGGCGGCGGTCAGCAGGCCGGAGATGGTGTGCAGGGCGGTGGTCTTTCCGGCGCCGTTGGCGCCGATGAGGGACACCAGCTCGCCGTCGCCCACGGTGAGGGAGATCCCCTTCAAGGCGTGGATGGCTCCGTAAAAGACATTTAAGTCCTTGATTTCCAGCATGGTTTTCCCTCCTTATTCGCCCAGATAGGCCGCGATGACCTTGGGGTTGTTGGCGATCTGCTCCGGCAGGCCGGAGGCGATGGTCTGGCCGTAGTCAATGACCTGGATGCGCTCGCACACGTTCATCACCAGGGCCATATCGTGCTCGATGAGCAAAATCGCCACGCCGAAGCGGTCCCGGATGGTATTGATGCACTCCAGCAGCTCCGCCGTCTCCGTGGGGTTCATGCCGGCGGCAGGCTCGTCCAGCAGCAGCACCTTCATATTGGTGGCCAGGGCCCGGGCGATCTCCAGCTTGCGCTGCTGGCCGTAGGGCAGGTTGGCGGCGATGACGTCCGCCTTGTCCTCCAGGTGGCAGATGGCCAACAGGTCCATGGCCTTCTCGGTCATCTCCTTCTCCGCCTTCCAGAATTTCGGCGTGCGGAAGGTGGCGTCCAGCATATTATAATGGATATCCTTGGTAAAGGCGGTCTTTACGTTTTCAATGACCGTCATCTGCTTGAACAGCCGGATGTTCTGGAAGGTACGGGCCACACCGGCCGCCACGAACTGGTGGGGCTTTTTGCCGTTGAGGGGCACGCCGTTCAAAAGGACGGTGCCCTCCGTGGGAACATACACGCCGGTGAGCATGTTGAACACGGTGGTCTTACCCGCGCCGTTGGGGCCGATGAGGCCCACCAGCTCTCCCTGGTAGATCTGGATGTTGAAATCCTGCACCGCCTTCAGTCCGCCGAAGGTGATGCCCAGCTTTTTCGTTTCCAGGACAGGTGTTTTCTTGCCCTCAAGCATGTGCCTTCGCCTCCTTCCGCTCCGTCCGCTCCGCCTGTTTGCGCATGCGGGCGGCCTTCAAGTCGCTGCCCAGGTTGATGAGGGAAAACTCATAGGAGCCAAAGATGCCCTTGGGGCGGAACATGATGACCACGATGAGCACGATGGCGTACACCAGCATGGGGTACTGGAACACGCCCTGCACCGCCGCCGGCAGTGCCGTCACCCAGGCGCCGTTTTTGATCTGGTAGTTCACCAGGAACATAATGACCGCCGCCACGATGGAGCCCGTCAAAGAGCCCATGCCGCCCAGCACCACCATGACCACGATGAAGGTGGAATTCAAAATGCCGCCGTTGGAAAAGGCGAAGGAGGAGGTGGACAGCGTGGCGTTGGCACAGGCGTACAATGCCCCGGCCACGCCGGCGAAAAAGGCGGAGTAGGAGAAGGTCATGATCTTGTAGAAGGACGTGTTGATGCCGGAGGCGGAGGCGGCGATCTCGTCGTCCCGGATAGCCCGGATGCAGCGTCCGTACTTGGAGCGAATGAACATGAACATCATCACCAGGCACAACAGGGTCACCAGCAGGGCCATCCACAAAAAGCTGACCTTGCCCTTGCTGCCGAAGCCCAGGCCATTTTTATACAGGGACGAGGACGCGGAGCCCAGGCTCAAGCCGTCCTGGCCGCAGAAGGGGAGGTTGTTGATGATGTTGACAATGATCATGCCGAAGCCCAGGGTGATAATGGCCAGATAGTCGCCCTTCAGCCGCAGGGCGGGGATGCCCACCAGCAGGCCCACCAGAGCCGCCAGCAGGCCCGCGGCCAGGATGCAGCCGATGAGGACCGCCAAAAACACGGGGCCCTCCTTGTCCTCAAACACACCGCCCCGCTCACAGGCCAGGCTCAAAAGAGCCGCCGTGTAGGCGCCGATGGCCATGAAGCCGCAGTGGCCCAGGGACAGCTGGCCCAAAAAGCCCAGCACCAGGTTCAGCGACGCGGCCAGAATGATGAGGTAGCAGCACTGCCACAGGCAGGGGGCCAGCACCAGCTTAAAAGAGCCGCTGCCGCCCATGGTGGCCGTCAGAGCTTGAAAGAGGGCAAACAGAACAACGATGACGGCGGTATTGAGCAGGTATCCCTGCTTGGTTTTATTCTTTTTCATACCTTTTCACCCACATTCTTCCCCATAATGCCGGCAGGCTTCAGCACCAGCACCACGATGAGGATCAAAAACACGAAGGCGTCCGCCATGCTGGAGGAGATGTAGCTGGTGGTGAAGGACTCCACCAGGCCGATGACCACACCGCCCAGCACGGCGCCGGGGATGATGCCGATGCCGCCCAGCACAGCGGCCACGAAGGCCTTTAAGCCCAGCAGGGAGCCCATGGTGGTGTAGATCTTGGGATACTGGGCCATGTACATCAGCGCCGCCACAGCCGCCAGTCCCGAGCCGATGGCAAAGGTGGAGAGGATGGTGTGGTTGACGTTGATGCCCATGAGGGTGGCCGCCTCCTTGTCCTCGGAGACGCACCGCATGGCCCGTCCCAGGCGGGTCTTTTGGGTGAACTCATACAGCACCACCATGACGACGGCGCTGATGGCGATGGTGAGTAAGGTGGTATATTCCAAGGTCACGCCGGCAATGCGCAGGCCGCCGGCGGAGAAGATCTGGCTTGCAACCTTGGGGTTGGGGCCGATGGCCGGAATGGCCTGGGCCAGATTTTCCAAAAACAAGCTCATGGCGATGGCGGTGATGAGGGCGGTCATGTTGGTGCCCTTTTTCCGCACGGGGCGGTAGGCGATGAGTTCCGTGCCCATGCCCACCAGCGCGCACACCACAATGGCCACCAGCACGGCGGACCAGGCCGGCAGGCCCAGCGCCAGCGCCGCCGGAATGGTGAAGATCATGGTGTAGCCGCCTACCATGATGAAATCGCCGTGGGCGAAGTTGATGAGGCGGATGATGCCGTACACCATGGTATAGCCCAGGGCTACCAGGGCATAGATGCTGCCCAGGCGAAGCCCCACGGCCAGCGTTTGGATAAATGTACTCACGATTGGGTCTCCCCTTTCTCTTCCTTCTAGAAAACAAACAGAGGAGGCGCGCCCGGGTCCGGGCGCCCCTCCTCCGCGCCATTGCAGAGTATTCGTTCGGTTGTGTCAAGTATTACGCTTCGGGCAGCTCCTTGACCACGTCCACCAGCGTGGTGGTGACCTCGGAGCCCTCGGAGGCGAAGGAGACGATGGTGGCGCCCTTGACGGGAGTGCCGCTCTCATCCAGGGTGAAGGTGCCGGTCACACACTCGTAGGTAAGGGAGGTGTCAGCCATGGCGTCCCGGACGGCGGCGGCGTCAGCGGAGCCGGCGGCCTCGATGGCGGTCTTGTACATGTACACACAGTCATAGGCCAGGGCGGACATGGCCATGGGGGTCTCGCCGTACTTGTCCTGGAAGGCCTTGACGAAATCCTGCACCAGTTCCGACTCATCGGCGGGGTCATAGTGGTTGGTCCAGTAGACATCGTTGAAAGCGGTCAGGTCAGCGCCTTCCACCACGTAGGAAGGAGCGCCGTCATAGCCGTCAGCGCCCATGATGATGCCGGTGTATCCGGCGGCACGGGCCTGGGTGACCAGATAGGGGCCGATGACATCATAGTAATACGGCGCGTACACCAGATCCACGCCGGCGTTCACCATGGAGGCAAACTGGTTGGTGTAGTCCTGCACGTCCATGGAGGCGGTGGACTCCACGGCGGCTACCTCCACGCCGTACTTTTCGCAGGCGGCGGAGAAGGAGTCATACAGTCCCTTGGAGTATGTGTCGGCTGCGCAGTAGACAACGCCCACCTTGGAGTAGCCCGCCTGCTTGGCGTAGGCGGCGGCGATGGCGCCCTGGAAGCTGTCGGCGTAGCAGGCGCGGAACACGTAGTCATCCTCCGTGGTGATGGAGTCAGCGGTGGAGGAAGGAGAGGTCAGGCAGACCTCCTCCTCGTTGGCGCTGTCGGTGATGGCGGAGGTACAGCTGGAGGTGCAGGAGCCAACGATGAGGCCCACACCCTGGGAGACCAGGGAGTTAAACGCGTTCATGCATTCCGTGGGGTCGCCCTGGTCATCGGCATTGACGACCTGGATCTGAGAGCCCAGCACGCCGCCGGCGGCGTTGATCTCCTCCACAGCCAGGTTCACACCGTTGACGATGGCGGTGCCGTAGGCGGCCAGGTTGCCGGTGTTGGGGGAAATGGTACCCAGCAGGATGGGCTCACCGCTGGCGGAATCACTGCTTTCGGCAGGTGCGGCGCTTTCTTCCTTCGTTCCGCCGCAGGCAGTCAGAGACGCGGCCAGACAGCCGGCCAGCAGGATACTCAAAAATCTTCTTTTCATAATGGTGCCTCCTCAATGTAAAATCTCCCTAAAAAACGAAGGACGCGCGGATGAAAACCATCCTCGCGTCCTTGCGTTTTCCTCATCATAGTCTCTGTTCGTCGTTTTGTCAATTACGTCAAACACACAAAACATTCGGTTAAAACGTCTCTATTTTCGTAAATCGAAACAATTTCAAAAAAATTATTCAGCGCTTTAAAAAAGCAGTCAGCATTTTGCCATCATACACCGCAGCATATCCTCATACCTGTTTTTCATAGTGCCTGCAGCACCAGGCACCAGGCCGGGACCGCCAGCAATGAAAGCAGCGTGGACACGGTGACACAGCCGGCGGCAAAGCGGGCGTTGCCGCCGTATTTGGCCGCCAGAATGGCGGTGGTTCCGCCGGCGGGCATAGCCGCCAGGACCACGGACACGTCCGTGACCAGCTCCGCCGTACCGGCCAGGCGGCACCCCAGCAGCAAGAGTCCCGGGATCAGCACCAGGCGCACAGCGGAGAAGTACAGGGAATCCACGTCCAGGAAGTCCTGCCGGTCCACATCGGCGCAGATCATGCCGATGAGGAACATGGAAAGGGCGGTGTTGCAGTTTCCCAGAGACCGGATGGTGCTCCCCAACACCCCCGGCAGCTGCCACTGGGTCAAAAGCAGCGCAAGCCCGATGAACACCGCGTCGATGCAGGGATTCCCCAGGACCTTTTTCCACAGCTTCTGCTTGCTGCCCTTAGTGAAGAAGCCCAGACCCACCGTCCACATGGCGATGCGCTGGGGCGTTAGGTAAATGGACGAGAGCAGCATCCCCTGGCTGCCGAAAATCCCGTCCACCACCGGAGAGCCTAAGAAGGCGGCGTTGGAGCATAAGGTGGCGTACCGCAGGGCCGGCTGCTTGGAGGGGTCCCGCTGCCGGTACAGCGCCAGGGCCAGGCCCCAGCAGCCCAGCTGCAGCGCCGTGGACACCGCCAGGATCTGCCACGTCTGCCGCAGGATCTCCCCGTTGAACTCCATGCGGAAGGATTGAATGATGCTGCAGGGCAGCACCAGCTTGATGATCAGCTCCGTCAGTCCCCGCTGAAAGCTGCCGTCCAGGATGTGCTTTCGTTTGAACAGCAGCCCCAGGGCCAGCAGCAAGAAAAGCTGACCCTGCCGCGCCAGCATACCGGACATATCCACGGCGTCACGCCCCTTTCCATTGTTTCTTCCGTCAAAGCGCCCTTACAGGCCGGACAAGTCTCCCCGCTCCAGCTTTCGGACCCCTTCCAGCCCCACCAGGCGGTTGAAATCCGCGAAATCCATCATCTGTCCGCTCCAGCCGGCGGTGGTGCCGGTGCGCCGCAGCGTGTCCGCCAATCCACGCACCGCCCAGGCGGCGGCGTACACGGAGGCCACCGGGAACAGCACCGCCGCGTAGCCCAGCTCCTGGAGCTCCGCCGCCGTCAGCGCCGGAGACCGGCCTCCCTCCACCATGTTGGCCACCGTAGGCAGCGGCAGACGCCGGTTCACCTCCCGCATCTCCTCCGGGCTCTCCAGAGACTCCACAAACAAAAGGTCCGCCCCCGCCTCTGCGTACAGCCGGGCCCGGCGGATGGCCTCCTCCAGCCCCAGGGTGGTCCGGGCGTCGGTCCGGGCAATGATGAGAAAGTCCGGGTCCCGCCGGGCGGCGGCCGCGGCGCAGAGCTTTTCCGCCATCTCCTCCGCCGGGATCACCTGTCGGCCTGTCATGTGGCCGCATTTTTTGGGAAAGGTCTGGTCCTCCAGCTGGATGGCGGCGGCTCCCGCCCGCTCGTATTCCCGGACGGTGCGGACCACGTTCACCGCGTTGCCGAAGCCGGTGTCCCCGTCACATACCAGAGGCACTGTCAGCGCGGCGGCGGTGCGGGCGGCCCGCTCCGCCATCTCCGTCATGGTCATGAGGCCCACATCCGGCGCTCCCAGGCAGCTGGCGGACTGGCCGTAGCCGGTGAAGTACACGCCGTCAAAGCCCGCCTGCTCCAGGATCTTGGCGCTGAGGGCGTCGTATGCCCCCGGCAGCACTAAAATCTCCGGCGCCTCCACCAGTGCCCGCAGCCGCTTCCTCTGTTCCATGGTGATCCCCCATTTCCGGATTTTGTTTGAACAGTTCTATTGTGCGGTAGTTTTTTTCGGATTGCAACGTATTTTTTTGAAAAAACAGACGGGCGGTCCAGCAAGACCGTCCGCCTGTTCTGTTGTGCCATTACTTGTTGGCAAAGGCCTCCACATCCGCCTTGGCCGCCTGGTAGAAGAGGTAGGTGTCGCAGGTGTAGCTGACGAACTTGATGCCCATGTCCCGCCACTTCTTGGCGCCCTCCACGGTGTCGGCAAAGCAGCCCAGCTTCACGCCCTTGGCGTTGGCCTTGTCGATGATGCCCTGGATGCAGGCGATGACGTCGGGGTGGTTCACCTCGCCCACGTGGCCCAGGGAGCTGGACAGGTCATAGGGCCCGATGAACAGCACGTCCACACCGGGGACGTCCAAAATCTCGTCCAGGTTCTCCACGGCCTTCTTGCCCTCGGCCTGGATGATGACCACGGTCTCCTGGGCCTTGGCGAAGTACTCGCTGCCGGGCATGGCGCCGTAGCAGGCGGAACGGACGAAGCGGTTGGTGCCGCGGGTGCCCACGGGGCCGTACTTGGCGGCGGACACCACGGCGCGGACCTGGTCGGCAGTGTCGATCTGGGGGACCAGCAGGGCGCCGGCGCCCACGTCCAGGGCCCGGTCGATCCAGATGTCCATGCCGCGGGGCACGCGGACCACCGGGCACACGCCGGCCACGTTGGCGGCGCGGATCAAATTCTGCAGGTTTTCAAAGGTGCCTGGGCCGTGCTCCATATCCAGCAGCACGAAATCATACCCGGCATAGCCGGCCGCTTCCACATAAGCGGGGTCGGAGGTGATCATGAAGGGGCCCAACGCACCCTGGTCGGAGTCCATGGCGGCCTTGAACTTGTCAACACTTTCCATGGAGGGCATTTTCAACTTATCCATTGCAATTCTCCTTATCTTTTTTCGGCAGCGCGCCGTTTATTCCGTATTGTGGAATTTGATTCCATATTCAATCTATACCTATTGTACGCACATTTTCACCTGTTTGTCAACAGGTCAGCGCCGTTTTTTCCCTTTTCCCGCAAGGATCTCCGCCGCTCCCAGGAAAATGGCGAAGTCCGCCAGGTTGAACACATACCGGCAGACCGGCTCCGGCGCTTTTGGGAAGCGCACATAGTCGTACACGCTGCCGTGGCGCACCCGCTCCCACAGGTTGCTGACGCCGCCGCCCAGCAGCAGTCCGCAGCCCACCCGGCTGTCCCGCCGCAGCGGCAGGGCCCCGGCCATCAGGGCAGCGGACAGCGCCGCCAGCTGCCGGCTGTTCAGCCCCAGCAGGCCGAAGGCGGAGCCGTGGTTCCGCAGGCCCGTCAGCTGGATACGCCCTCCGGCGTGAGTGCTGTCCCGCCGGGTGTCCCGGTCCAGATACCACCGGAACGCCGTACAGGCGGACGCCGCCGCGCCGGCAACGCACATGGTCAAAAGCATGGACTCACTCCTCCTTGTTCTCCCGGGCCTTCTCCAGGGCGGCTTTCACCGCCCGGGCCTTGCCCGGCTGGTTGTTGCGGTCCATAGCCGCCGCGATCTGGGCCATTACCTCGTCCACTTCCGCATGGAAGGCGGAGGCAGACAGCCGCAGGGCGCCGTGGCCCAGGATGATGAGCTGCTCCGGCCCGTCGGAGGTGGCCACCTTCACCCGGTGCTGCCGGCCGATCTCATAGGTGGCCTTTTCGATGAAGGCGTCCGCTGTCTCCGCCTCCTTGGTGTAGACCACGTGGATGTTGTGATACTTCTCCACGGAGCCCAGGCCGCCCTTGACCTTGTAGGCGTCAAACACCAGGATGACCACGGACTTTTTAAAGCCCTGGTAATTGCTGAGAAGGTCCATCAGCTGCTTGCGGGCGGCGTCCAGATTGTCCCGTGCCACCGCCTTCAGCTCGTCCCAGGCGAAAATGATATTGTAGCCGTCCACCAGCAGATACTCCGGCCCCAGGTCCTGGGAACGGATGGTCCGCTTTTCCGCCGCCTCCGCCGGTGCGCGCTTCGGCTCCCGGGGCGGCTGGAAGGCCCGCTGCTTCACAGGTCCGTAGGTCCGCTCAAAAATGGCCCGCAGCTCCTTGTCCTGCTCCAGCGTCCCGGCGTAGGTGCTCTCCCGGCGGGGCTGGGGCCTCTCCTCCGGCGCCGGGGCGGGCGCCCCCAGCCGCAGGCCGCTGTCCACATGGGCGTGGGCGGGCACATCGCTCCACTTGACGGTGTAGCCGGCGCCGTGGCCGCAGAACACGGAGTCCGGTGTGTTGTCCATATCCCGTTCCGGGTCGTAGCCCATGGCCTCCGCCACCTCTGATTGCCGCGGGCAGGGCTCGTAGCCCCGGAGGGTGCACAGGAGCCGGCCCCGGCCCCGGGTGTAGGCGGTGACCTCCCGGGCGTAATTCTGCAGTGCCGCCACGGGGGCGCGGCCGGTGAGCACCGTCTCCTCCCCCACCGTCTCCGGCGGATCTGTCTCTCCGTTCATGCGCTGGAGATCGCTCATGGCCCGGCCCACCTGGGCGGCGGGCACCTCCAGCCGGAACTCATACCAGGGCTCCAGCAGGATGCTCTCCGCCTGCATGAGGCCCTGCCGCACCGCCCGGTAGGTGGCCTGGCGGAAGTCGCCGCCCTCCGTGTGCTTCACATGGGCCCGCCCCGCCACCAGGGTAATTTTTATATCCGTGATGGGCGAGCCGGTCAGCACGCCCAGGTGTTCCTTTTCCGCCAGGTGGGTCAGAATGAGCCGCTGCCAGTTCCGGTCCAGCACATCCTCCGGACAGGCGGTGTCCAGCGTGACGCCGCTGCCCCGTTCCCCGGGCTCCAGCAGCAGGTGGACCTCCGCGTAGTGGCGCAGGGGCTCAAAGTGGCCAATGCCCTCCACCGGGGCGGCGATGGTCTCCCGGTAGACGATGCTGCCCTGGCCGAAGGCCACCTCCATGCCGAACCGCTCCCGGATGAGCCGCTGTAAGATCTCCAGCTGCACCTCTCCCATAAGCTGCGCGTGGATCTGCCGCAGCTGCTCGTTCCAGACGATGTGGAGCTGGGGGTCCTCTTCCTCCAGCTGCCGCAGCTTCGTAAGAGCCGTGTGGGGGTCCGTCCCCTCCGGCAGTTGGACCTGGTACGTCAGCACCGGCTCCAGCAGCGGCGCCGTCCAGGCGGTCTCCGCCCCCAGGCCCTCCCCGGGACGGGTGCGGCTGAGGCCGGTAACGGCGCAGACGGTGCCCGCGGGCGCCTCCTCCACCGGGCGGAATTTGGTGCCGGAGTAGATGCGCAGCTGGTCCGCCTTTTCCTCCCACACCCGGTCCTCCGAAAGGCCGGAGCGGCGGTTGGTCAGAAGGTCCTTCACCCGCAGGGTGCCGCCGGTGACCTTCAGCCAGGTGAGGCGTGCTCCCTGGCTGTCCCGGCTGATCTTGAACACCCGGGCGCCGAATTCCACCGGGTAGGCCGGAGCCCTGCCGTAGCGGCCAAGGCCCTCCAGAAAGTCCTCCACCCCCTCCAGCTTCAGTGCGGAGCCGAACCAGCAGGGAAACAGCCGCCGGGCCGCGATCATGTCCGCCAGGTCATCGTCGCTGACTGTGCCGGTGTCCAAAAACCGCTCCAAAACGCCCTCGTCGCAGACGGCGGCCTCCTCCCAAAAATCCCCCTCCCGGCAGGTGAAATCCACCACGCCGCCGGAGAGGTGGCGCTTCAGCCCCGCCAGCAGGGCATCCTTATCGGCCCCCGCCAGGTCCATTTTATTCACGAACAGGAAGGTGGGAATGTGATAGCGCTCCAACAGCCGCCACAGCGTCCGGGTGTGGCCCTGGACGCCGTCGGTGCCGCTGATGACCAGGATGGCGCAGTCCAGCACCTGCAGCGTCCGCTCCATCTCAGCGGAAAAATCCACATGGCCCGGGGTGTCCAGCAGCGTCACCGCCGCCTGGGGCAGCGTCAGCTCCGCCTGCTTGGAAAAGATGGTGATGCCCCGCTCCCGCTCCATGGCGTCCGTGTCCAGGAAGGCGTCCCGGTGGTCCACCCGTCCCAGCTTCCGCAGCACGCCGGCGGTGTACAGCATGGCTTCCGACAGCGTGGTCTTACCCGCGTCCACATGGGCCAATATTCCAACGACCAGTTTTTTCATGGCACGCTCCAAACTCATAAAAATACAAGAGTATCATACCATTTTCCCTCACAGGGCGCAAGGACGCAAAAAGGACCCCGCCTAAGCGGGGTCCTCAGGCTGTCGAAAAAGTCCAGCATAGCTGGGCTTTATCGCATTTATATGGTAAAATAAGCATGGGTGATGAAAGATGCTGGAACGAGGGAAACTGGATCGCGGAATCGTAGAAATCGTGGATACAGAAAGTCTGGTGCCGAGAGATCATCTGCTGAGAAAAATAGATGCGGCGGTAGATTTTAATCGACTCTATGAAATGGTGGAACCACTGTACAGTGAGGATAACGGACGTCCCAGCGTAGACCCAGTGGTACTGTTCAAAATGGTTTTGATCCAGCATCTGTACGGACTGCCATCCCTGCGGAGAACAGCAGATGAAGTTGGCTTGAATGTAGCTTACCGCTGGTTCCTGGGATATACGCTGCAGGAGGAAACACCGCATTTTTCCACGGTGAGTTATAATTTCCGTCACCGGTTCACAGAGGATACAGTGAACCAGATCTTTAGCTGGATACTGGAAGAAGCAGCGGAAGCAGGTTACCTATCCCCGAAGGCAGTGTTCATAGACGGTACCCATATCAAGGCAAATGCCAATACAAAGAAGCAGATAAAAGAGCAGGTGCCTGTGGCGTCCAAGCATTATGCGAAGGAGCTGATGGCGGAGGTCAATGCGGACAGAGAGGCACACGGCAAAAAGCCGTTTGACGATGATGACGATGAGCCGCCGACAGCACCTAAGAAGCGAAAAGACAACACTTCCAAGAGGAAGCTGGCCCGCAGGAAGAAAGAGAAAACACACACGGTAACAAAGAGCGTGACTGACCCGGACTGTGGCTTATTTGTAAAGGGAGAGCACAAGCGGCAGTTCGCTTACGAAGCCCATACTGCCTGTGACAAACACGGTTTTGTGTTGGAGACAGTGGTAACTCCCGGTAATGTTCATGACAGCGTGGCCTTTGATGAGGCATATGACAAGGTAACGAAGGCATTCCCCGAAGTAGAGACCATTGTTGCAGATTCCGCTTACAAGACTCCGCATATTTGCAAGAAAGTATTTGGTGATGGAAGGGTTCTCTCC